>NZ_JAJAFZ010000038.1:0-49082 GCF_025384895.1 Photorhabdus kayaii | reverse complement strand
TAGACCCGTTGATAAATAGAGAGCTGACTCAGCTCTTTCTGGGCATTTATCATCGGCCGCTGGTAAGGGGCAAAGCGGCTGATAGCGGCCGGGTCGCCCGCCTCCCGCGCGGCCCGCCAGTCGGTGTGATCCAGGGCATAGTCCAGATGCGTCAGTAACTGTTGCTGTAACGGGCGCTGGCCGTTAAACGCCTGGCTCCAGCGCGCCTGCATATAATGTTCGACCAGCGATTTATGGCGGCCGCTGCCGTCTTCCAGCATCCGCATGATACGCAGGACGGCCAGTTTTTCTTCGCTGCCTTTCGGCGCCCGGTTCAGGTCATCCAGCAGGCCGTTCATTAAGGCCGGCAGAAAGCGCTGAGACAACAGTTGCAGGTAGGTGTTTTCCACATACGGGCCGACCGCCGCGCCCTGATAAAGCCCCATATCCGCCAGCAGCCCTTTCTGATGGTAATCCCCGTAGGCCAGGGTGGCTTCGCGGATAGGATTGAGCAGGGGAAGCTGTAAATTGCCGAGACGGTCTTCGCCTTTGGGGGGCGGCACCGACAGGAAGGTTTTGGCCTGCGCCAGGACCTCGTCGCCGGCCCGGTAGTTCTTCTGATAGGCGGCGTGCCAGCCGGTCCACAGGGCCAGCGCCACCCCGGCGCCCACGGTGGAGAAGGTCAGCAGTGTGTGGCGGTGGCGGCTTAACCACAGGCGGTTTTCCGCCGCCAGATTCGGTTCGGCCAGCAGGACCTCTTCAAACAGCGCGTGGGTGAAGTAGGGCACGGTGTCCGCCACCGGCCAGGTGGGAAAAGCCTGCGGCCCCAGGTGATACTGCGCCGCGGCAGACTGGGTAAACAGGTCATCCATCTGGCCGATTTGTTGGGACGAGGTGAGGTAAACCCCCCGCAGGCCGGGCTGTGCCGGGCCGCCGTTGGCGAGGAGCCCCTCCAGCAGCGGCACCAGATAGCTGTGCAGCCCCTGTATCTGGCGGGTGAAGCTGAACAGCGGGCTGCGCTGACTGCTGTCGACTTTGTTGAGCATCATGTCCGGCATGGCCGCGTTGAGCTGCTGCATCCACTGGTGCCAGAACTGTGCCAGCTCCGCGCGCCAGCGCTGCTCGTCCTGCGCGTTCAGGCTAAAGGTGACGCCCAGGATCTGGGCGCGCTGCGGCCTGTCCAGTGACTGAAAGGCGGCACTGAAACCGTGCAGCTGATCGAGTTTGGTCAGCACCAGATAGCAGGGCAGATGATGATGCAGGGTTAACCGCAGATCTTGCAGGCGCAGGTGCAGCGCGGCAATCTCCCGTTCCCGCTGGGCTTTGCTGGCGGTCAGTAAGCGGTGAATGTCCACGGTCAGAATAATGCCGTTAAGGGGCTGGCGCTGACGGTTTTCGGTGAGCCAGGCGAGCAGGGCCTGCCACAGGCGGGCGGGCAGCTGGGGTTGGCCGGTGTCCGGCGGCGATAGCTGGTCGATAAGGAAGCCGTCCGGGTCAATGAGGACGGCTTTCTCCCCCAGCCAGCAGCGCAGATGCAGCGGCAGCGCGTCTTCCCCGCTCAGGGTGTCCGGGGCCGCAATGTCAGTCAGCCGGCAGCCGGCCTGAATCAGGGAGGTTTTGCCGCTGCCGGTGTTGCCCATCACCAGGTACCAGGGGCGCTGGTAGAGATAATCCCGGGTCCCCAGATGGCGTTGCAGCCGGGCTTGCCAGTGCTGGAGATACCTGTCCTGACGGGTGATGTCGGCCCGCGCCGGATCGACGGTGTTCAGTTCCACATCCAGTTTAAGCTTTTCAAGCTGGCGCAGGCGGCGCCAGATTTTTATCCCGACAACGCTCAGGGCCAGCAGGAGGATGATGACCGTCGCCAGCCAGCGGGCAGACAGGGTTTCCAGCGGGTGAGTCTGCTTAAACTGCCAGTCGGGTCCCCACCACCACAGCCAGAGGAGGGCCAGACAGGGCAGGAGGGCCAGTATCAGCGAGGCGGTGGCTTTCAGGGGCGGCAGACGCGGCATCGCCGGTTTTTTGATATTGTTGAGCAGTAGAGAAAGCCAGTTCATGGTTTAACGCTCCTGTTTGCGGTCGTCGCCTTGGCGGGGGCGGTCATCGGGGCTTTTTCGGCCAGCGCCGCCAGCAGGCCGGGTTCCCAGTCGGCGAGTGACAGGTGCTGTCCGGCCTGGCGCAGCTGGCGGTAATGTTGTTGTGCCAGCGCGCTCATGCCCGCCTGCTCCAGTAACTGTGCCGTCAGTAACTGACCGTAGAACTGATCCCGGGGTTCGGTCAGGTGTTGCTGATATTGTTCCGCCGCTTTTAGGGCGGCTTCCAGGCCGTGTTGCTGAAAACAGTGCCAGATGGCGTCCTGTTCCTGCGTGGTGCCGTGGCTGACGGTGGCGGTTGCCGGAGGATGCAGCCAGTTCAGCGTGGCGTCTGAGATAAAGGGGCTCATATCAGAGAAAGACAGGTTTTGCAGGACCGGCAGGCGGTCAAGAAAGGCCCGGAGTTCATCGCCGATAGCGTCAGCGACGGCGTGGTAACCCAGTTTCCCGGCGGCCTGCGCCGCGAGAGCGTGCCCGTCCAGCCAGTAAGGGGCCAGGGTCAGGCTCTGTTCTATCTGTTGCAGCAGGGCGTTATCCGCCGCCGGGAGTTTCGCCAGATAATCGGCGGTACGGTCTGCCGACGTCGGCGCCAGTGGTGTTTTGCCGGCGCTATCCGCCATCGGTGCCGTGGTCAGTGCGTGCCAGATGGCATAACGACGCAGACGGTAACCCACCGGGGCATCAGGCTGGCGTTCGCATAGCAGGTCGGCCACGGTCAGGAGCGTCTGTTTCCAGGCTTTTTCACCGGTACTGTCTACAGTGACATCCGGTATAGGGGGGGATGTCCGTGCTGACGTGTTTGCCGATTGTGCCGTTGTTTCTGCCGGTTCAGCCGGCGCGGCGACCGGTTTGGGCTGAGGTTTACGGGCGTAGCAGGGGCGTAACCGGTCGATCTCTTTAGCCAGTGCCGGTTCGTCGGTATGCCAGCATTGTGCCAGATGCGCCAGTGCGCCCTGTGCCTCTTCGCGCTGCGTCTCATCCGCCTGTTCGCAGAAGCCGGGTTGCGCAGCGTCAAAACGTTTAATCACCTGTTGGGCCAGGCGGCGCTTGAGCTGAGGTTTTTGTGGCCAGGCTGCCTGCCAGTAATGCGGGATGTAATCGGCCAACAGCTCCATTGCCAGGATGAGTTCAGCGGGGTGACTGCCGTGTTGCAGTGTCCGCAGTAAATGAACCATCAGTCTGAAATCTTTGCTTTTTTCGCTGAACAGTTGCAGCGCCTGACGCTGGATCTCTTCAATATTAAGGCTGGAATGGGTTAGCGATCCCAGCTTAACCATCTCCCCGTCGATATATTCCCAGGCGGGTTCGTTTTCATCCAGCGCCCGGCTGATGAGTTCATCCGGCAGGGGGGTCAGCAGGAGGCCCTGCCAGTCAAATTGTTTCCTGATATCCATTGAGATCACCAGCGACAGGCGGAGCGTAAAGGTTTCACCGCCTGTTCCAGTTGAGAAATGTTAAATGTCATTCGGTTTCCGTTGCCGGTTTTGATGGTCAGGGTTTTTCCTGTCATCAGTCGTTTGAGTTCTTCAATGCCCGGGAGTCCACGGCTGGATTCCAGCAGGTAGCCGTTTTCGCGTAAGAACCAGTCAGCACTGAATTGGGTGATTTCTGTCGAAATCATCACAGTGCCGCTATCTTGTGGTTTAGCCAGGGCAATTTGTATTCGGGTAATGCTATCGATACAACTCAGCATCAGTACTGGCCGTGGTGGTGGAACACCCATTGCGGGTGTGGTCAGTATGACGCGAGTCGGTATACTGTCAGATTGGGTGGTGATAAAGCCGGTTGAATGGTCAGTGCGTTTCATCTCCTGTTCCATTGCCTGTCGCCAAACAGGGCCAGTTTTTTCTAACGGGATAACGGCAATATTATCGACTTTATCCAATAGACGGTCGTAGCAATCGAGTCTAACCAACGGCGACGGTTCTGCCCGGCATTGCAGTAAAGCGGGTAGTGAAGGCGCTGTTGGGGTTTCCTGAGTTGGCTGAATATCAGGTTTGCCCGTCAGAGAGGCGATTAATGAACTGACAAGTAACAAGAAACTCATAATTTACACCTGTATTTTGCCAGTTTGTAAGTCAGTGTACGGGGTGCAATACCCAAGCTTGCGGCAATCTGTTTGGTGTTATTGCCGTAAATATGTTGGCGTTGTATCAGTACTGCGCATTCGAACTCTTCGAGTGCCTGAGATAAGTCGTCGATTTTGCTGTAATCGTGGGAGACGCTGGCTGATGTTTTGTTTTCTGCTGTGGTACTTAACGAAGCCAGCAATTCATCAAGCTGTTTTTCTTTCTGGCGTTGTGTCTGAAAAACCTGGCGGATCTGGCGTAATTGTTCACGCAGTTGTTCCAGTTCCTGTAATTTTTTCAATCGGTGTTGCATGACGAGGCAGTAGATGTAAAACATGTTGCTATCGTCAGCAAAACGACGAACATCTTTGGCGAAAACAGCAATCACGCCACACGCTTGCCCGTTGCAATTAAACAACGGGATAGCATGTAGGCCGCAGCGATGAGGGAGTTCTTCGACGAAAATGCGAAAGTTTCGATTGTCTATTCGTACTCCCTGATTGAGTGATTCCCAGGTCGTAGGGGTACCTTTGTACAGGATTTGTATCAGTGGATGGTTAATATCACCGATATTGACATCCAGTTGTAGCGCGCTTATTTGGTTTGGCGCCGGCAGCCGGTAGCATTCCAGACGGTTTTCATTCACGTTAAGCAGAGAGACCAGCAAGGCGTCAAAACGCTGGCGTTGGTGATTCACTTGAAGAAAGTGGTGAACCAGTTGCTCGATAGAGTCATTTTCCAATAACGCTAATGCGCTTTTCAGCCGTTGTTTCATGGTATCTCCTCAACCACCGCGTTGAATTGATGGTCGTTAACAGTGAGCTGGATAGCGCTGATCGGCTTTCCGGCCGCCATTTTTTGCAACAACAGCAGAGATAATGGCGGCAGCAAAGCGCCATCAATGATCGATTCCAGCATGCGCGCGCCATTTTCAGCCCGGGTTGCCCGTTGCAGTATCTCTTCAGCCACCTCATCACTCAGGGTGACTTCGGCATTGAAGCGTTGACGCAATAAGTTATCGAGGCGCGCCAGTTTGACCTGAATAATGGTTTTCAGGGTGTCGTGTCCTAACGGTAGATAAGGCACCACTTCCATTCGTGCCAGTAAGGCGGGTTTGAAGAAAGCCGCCAGTTCAGGATAAAGCCGGTCATTCATCTCTGCCGGTTTATCGGCATTGTCGACGATAGTTTGATAGCCCAAGTTGGACGTTAAAAAGAAGACCACATTTTTACAGTCAATCACTCGGCCTTCCCCATCGGCTAACTCACCTTTATCGAATGCCTGATAGAACAGGTTCAATACATCAGGATGCGCTTTTTCCACTTCATCGAGCAGGACGACGGAATAAGGTTTCTGGCGAATAGCTTCGGTGAGTACGCCGCCTTCCCCATAGCCAACATAGCCTGGAGGCGAACCCATCAGGCGGGAAACCGTGTGTTTTTCCTGAAACTCCGACATATTGATAGTGGTCAGATATTGACGTCCGCCAAACATCAATTCGGCAATCTGTAAAACGGTTTCAGTTTTACCGACGCCACTGGGCCCTACCAGCAAGAAGGCGCCCAATGGACGACCGGGACGGCGTAGGTCCGCCCTGGCAGTCAACAAATGTTGATGCAGGCATTTAATCGCGAGATCTTGTCCTTTGATGCTTTGTCCCAGATGCATTGGCAGTTCAGTCACCACGGAAAGTTCACTCTGTGACAGGCGATTAAGGGGGACGCCAGTCCATTCAGCGATAACCGCCGCAATCTGGGTCTTATCCACATGAGGCGAAACGCGCGTTTGTTGTTGTTGTAATTGTTCCAACTGTTCATTGCGTTCAGCCAATTGTGCAATCAACTCGTCAGTTGTTACCTCGGCGGCGGCTTCGCTCTCTTCTGCCTTATCGGTTAATAGTTGACGGCGTAGTTCAATAATTTGCTGAACTAATAGCTGTTGTTGCTGCCAACTGGCTTCCAATTCAGCCAATTTCTCCGTGGCTTCCTGCTGTTGTTGCCGCAGTTCATCCAGTCTATCCGTATGCTGGTTGAGTCCCATGCGCTGTTCCCTTGCCAGCACGTCTGATTCCATTTGTTGCTGATGCAGTTGGTTTTTCAGGGCAGAAATTTGGCGCGGCGGTGAAGTCAAGTTGATGGCAACGCGGGCGCAGGCGGTATCCAGCACATCAATGGCTTTGTCTGGCAACTGGCGTCCAGAGAGGTAACGGTCGCTTAATACCGCAGAGGCTTTTAGCGCTTCATCATCGATTAATACGCCATGAGATTGTTCATAGATTGCCCGCAGGCCACGCATAATAATGATGGCTTCTTCCGCAGTCGGTTCGGCCACTTTAACTAATTGAAAACGGCGGGAGAGGGCAGCCTCCTTTTCGAAATATTTTTTGTATTCGCCCCACGTGGTCGCAGCAATTGTTTTCAATTCGCCCCGTGCCAGAGCGGGCTTTAGCAGGTTGGAGATATCCAGTCCGCCTTGCTGATTACCGGCGCCAATCAGGGTATGAGCTTCATCGATGAACAGAATAATCGGTACGGATGACTGATTTATTTCATTCATAATGCCTTTGAAACGTTTTTCAAATTCCCCTTTTACCGCCGCACCCGCTTGTAGCGCTCCCAGATCCAGCGTCATCAATTCACTGTTACGCAGTTTTTCCGGCACTTGGTTGTCGATAATGCGCAAAGCCAACCCTTCGATGAGCGCACTTTTACCGACGCCTGCTTCACCCACCACAATCGGGTTGTTTTTACGGCGCCGGCAGAGAATATCGATCATTAGGTCGATTTCTCTGTCACGGCATAGAACAGGATCGAGTTTTCCCTGACGAGCTTGTTCTGTCATATTTTGAGTAAAACGGGCAAGCAAGCTATCACTGCCGGCGGCAGCCTTGCCTTGTCCGTTTTTATCGTTTTCCACAACCGGTTGTTCGGCAGAACCCGCGGTCCATTGGGTAAAATTCTGGCGTAACAATTCGCGGTTTATGCCCGATAAAAGACGTGAGGATTGTGGTGTCAGGTAACGTAACGGGCTGAACAGCAAGGTCATCAGCATGACACCACTGCGCAATTCCTGATGCTGCATCTCAGTTGATGCTAACAGCCAGCTATCCTGTAACCACTCCACCAGCATTGGAGAAAAGCTAGGATAGGCCTGAACCATTGCTTGATGGTGAGGGATCATCTGATCAAGTTGCTCTTTCAACAAATCGCTGTCTACTTCGGCTTGATTGAAGATCGCTCTGACATCACTAAGGGGCGTGTTGATCATTTGCAGTAGTAGCTGAGAAACCGTGATCTCAGGTTGCTGTTGGCTGACACACTGCGCCGCCGCCGCTTCCAGAGCGTGCCGAGTCATCGGATTTAAGCGATTAACTAATGTAGGTAGATCAATCTGAATCATCGGTTCTTTCCTAGCTCAGTAAGTTATTTAGCTGTTGTAAGATGTTCTGGGTTTGGTTGTGCAGACGGATAGCATAGAAGCCATAAACGATAGCGAGCAGCGTAATACCGCTCCAGAACAGATGTTTAATGGTCAGACGTTTACCCAAGCGATAGCGATCATTACGCTCATTGGCGTTACTGTGGAGAATGATGGAAGGAGCTTCGCCCCGCAACGCGTGCAGTTGTTGGTGTAATCGACGGAATAAACGTTCAAAGTCATCACTTTTCTGCGAAGCAACTTTATAGCGACCACGGTAACCGAGGCAGAAACAGAGATAGATAAACTCCAGCAGATGTTGATAGCGCTGCGGTTCACCCATCAAACGATCTAACAATTGAAAGACTTTTTCACCACCCCAAGTTTCGTTGTGGAATCGAACCAGTAGTGATTGTTGTAACCACTCATTCTTGCTATTCCAACCATGACCCAATGCGGTTTCATCAATGAAGGTACAGAGCGTATAGCGAAAAGAGATAATGGCGCCCGGCTCATAACCTTTGGTTTGTAGAAGTTGTTCAATTGCCTGAATATCAGTAACGACCTGCTGATAAAGCTGGTCCGGCAGTGGTTGCTCACCCATGTCTTTTAGACGCATGACCATGCCGAGCAGCGGTGTAGCGGCATCGATCATCGGGTTTAGGCTTTCTCCGCGTAGCGGTAACTGATACTGAAGATGCACAGTATTATCAGTGACTTCCTGCGTCGGAATAGGATTGTCATTTATGGTTTCAGTTTTCATTAATCAATCCCGTTACTGACTGCCCAGAGTTGCATATCTAATCCAGGGAATTCTCCTGAAACGTGGAAAGCGATGGAGTTGCCCTTCAAAATCTCTTGCCATGCCGGACCTTGTTGATCAAAACAGAAATAGGTGTAGCCGACGTGATAAGGCAATTGACGTGGAGCGGCGGAAAGCGCCTCTATAGCGACCCCGGGTAACTGGACGCTGACCATTTCGCGGATTTTTTCCTGCGATGCAACTTTGATCTGCTGAACGAACTGTCGGCGTAACTGCTCCTGTGGAATCTGCGCGCGAACGGCCAAGATGAGAGCTGCTTTGTGTAATAGATCGGGATCATGGATAGTTGCTACCCGGAAACCATTCCCCTGAATCTGTAGCGGTAGGGCGATTGCTCGTGGCATCAGAACGACATTCATTTCCCGGCGCATGTGACGCATGAGGTTCAGGAATGTGTCAGTCAGATTGCTATGATCATAATTTAGTACATTGCCGACCAAACGGGATTTATCCGTAAATGTTTTCAATTCAGCCCAAGTTTGGAGAACTTGGGTGAAGAAGTCCTGAGGGTGAAGAAGAGCTTGCTTAGAATAATGGGTAAACCAGGGATGAACTCGGTTAAGTAACTGGAGCATCATAAATTCAGACACATCAGCAACGCCTTGCTGACCAGGTGAACCAATCTGCTTCGCAAGAGTTTGAGCTCGTTCCGTTAGTGTATTTTCTATTTCACCCATATAGCGTTGCAGTTTTTCGGACACTTTGACAGCAGTACAAGTTGGGATGAAATCCTCATCAAGAGCGAGGGCTGCACCTTTAACCCCCTCTTTTATCCGGCATAGTGGCAGCAGGGAAAAAGCACTGAGGTCTTCTGATCCCTGTTTCAAAATCGGTGTCAGTTGTGCCAGAGTGACGGGGCTGACATCACCATCATCCGTATGCAAGTCACGGATATTATTTATATGTGCACGGTAACGTACAGCCCCAGCATGCCTGGATTCAGGATGGGAGATTTCATTAAAGGTATCGTTAGTTATGGGGAGTGCCAGGTAGATATTTTTGCTGCCAGGCCCGTTAATATCGATCACATTAAGCGGTTGGGGAGTGGCATCCTGATGGGGAATCGAGAATATAGTGCCATCCGGCATAATACCGCTGGCTTCGGTAATACTGATACGCCCAAGAGCAAGAAGATCTTTGTCGATAGTCAGGGAACTGAAACCGTAATAGTGTTCGATAAAGGTTGTCAGGCGGCTATGAGCCAGATAGTCATTATGTTTTTGTTGTTGCTGAAAGTGTTGTGGCTTGATGAATAATCCTTCGCGCCAAATCACCCGATTTTTACCTGACATAATTATTGCTCCTCTTTTCTAAGTTCAACTTCGTTCGCTCTGATATGCACCAGAATGTGGTATTGCTGTCCTGTGTCTTTCACACGGATGACCTTTTTCCATTCGGATTGATTAATATCGGCATAGCGAACGATAACGCCGATGTAACGGCTATTTTTTTCCAGCGGGATGACTGGCAGTGGTTTGTACTGCCCCGGCAATAAGGTGTAATCCTGATGGTCGATGTAATTTTTCCCCAGCGCTTTATCCAGTTTGTCACTCGCCAGTTGGTCATAATCAGCGGCAAGTAGACGGGAATCTTCACTGAGATAGAGCAGATGCATTTCAACCGGAGTGGCTTCTCCATTTTTATTGGGGTTGATATCAGGTTCTGCCAGCAAAGTTATCGCGACGGTGGAAGGTAAGTTCGCAGGTTGACCGACAGGAGTTGATGGGTCCCAGACTACCTGTCCGACTTTCTTCGTTGCTTGCCATGCACTGCTACAGCCGCTTAATATCAGCGCTGCCAGCAATATAAACCATACGGTATAGCTACCGGACCATGAGGTATTACCGCCGGAGCGCTTCATTACTGGCTATCCTCTAAACCTTGACGCAGAGCACGGTCATAAGCTTGCTCATAGACTTCACCGAACAGTTTTTCGAATCCCTGTTGGCGGCTGGAAGCCAGTTCGCGGTAGTAGCTGGTGTACATTTCCCATGCCCAGGTTGCATTTTTTTCCTGTATCTCATTGCTGCGGCGGTACTGGGCAAAACGGCTCAGTAGGTGTTCCGGTGAGAAAGCATCTAGCATGGTGTTCAAGGCGGCAGTGATCGCAATCCGGTTAGCCTGATAGTGCAATTGCAGGTTATGTAAGCTTTCAGCGACAGCGGAAGGGGCAGAGAGATGTACTGGGCTTTTTTGATCCGCAAACATCACCTGCATAGTGGTGTTGTAGTCCATGTTCAGCCGTAGCGGATTATCTTCGATAGGGCGCAATTGCTTATCGCGCAGCCCATGCTGTGTACGTTGCAGTACCAGTAGACCTTCAATTGCCGCTTTCATGGTCTTACCCATTTCTTCCAGAAAGTCGTTAGCCTGTTGGCTGTTATGCAAAGGCAATTGTGTGTTCAACCCTCGCATCAGTGGGGTGATAGCCACATGTTGCTGTTCCATGTCCTGGTACTCTTCACTTAAAGGTGAAGAGATATTCGGTAAATCAACAAAATCCCGATCCATAGCATTGCCTCTGTTATCTGAGAGGGGAGAGAAGAATAATGGAGCTTGGTAATGGCCCTGTTGTAGGCTTTGGGTTATGTCGTCATTCTCTAAGGTCTGGTCCAGTGTGGTTAGATTTTCACTATCGAGAACCTTAAGCGGATCGTGACTGAAATCGTGCTTAATCGTGGGTGCCAAAGAATCATGATCGGTGAACGCGGTATCCTGGACAGGTTTTTTTTCCATCATCGCGTCCAGTGGATTGCTATAGCTAGAGACCAGTGATTCCGGTGATACTGTCATGGGATCAATGCGATCTGCGTCGGAAAAACTGATATAACTTTTGATCACCAGTTTACCAATGGTAATTTCATCCGCTTGTTGCAGTCGGATGACGCTAACACCAGAGGTCAATGGTGATTGATTCACAGATAGAGGGCCAGCGATCATTTGTAGACAGAATGCGCCATCTCGCCACTGAATAGTAAATTGTGAAGGATCGATATTGCCTTGCAGATCCTGAATGGACCAAAGATGGCTCTTACTGCTGCCGACAGTGCCACCTTGAGTGGAGAATAGGCAACTGGCGGATTTACCGCTTTCCAGTTGATCACTATTGAGTACTCGTAATGAAAGGGTTGGCTGTTGTTTTTCCATCGTCTTTATCCACTCACTGAAATCGTGATAAAAGGTTTCTTTTCCGGCTCGCCGAGAAAGCTGGTCCACCCCAGGTTATTGTTTAATTTCGTGCCAAGCACCATGCCGCCTGCTTGGTTTTCAGCCAAGCCAAGACGCAGATCCCAAGCCAATTGATCACGCAGGACAAAACAGATAAACATCACCAGTGGTAGGAAATTTTTGCCGTCGGGAAGAAATGACAGGAAATGTTCACGGGATAGATCGTTGATGCATAACATAAACTTACTATTGTAGTTTTTTACCCATGATCCGATGGTGAAGTTTTCACCTAATACGGACATTTCCGTATTTTTCTCACCATCTATTGTCAGCGTTTCACCCAAACGGTTTTGTTGTGATGAGGGAATGGCGACTTTCCGTAATTGCCAGCCATGAACAGTAACATCTGGCAAATCAAAGCAATGTGAAACCAGGCTGCATATCACTTCTGGTGATCGGCCCGGGTTAGCTAACAGACCTGCATAGGCTAGCATTTTGCTATGGTTGATTTTTAAATGAGTACGGTTCACACGACTGCCAAGTCCTACTAGAGAGAACATACGCTGAGAAAAATCATCCTGCCCATTCTTGTCGAAACAGATGTAATAGCGATATTTCCGCCAGATCTGATGGAGCATAACGATTGAACGGTGATTGAAAACATTCAAAAAGTCTGTCAGTCGGTTTTCATCCTGGGCGTCTTCCCATGCCAGCGAATCAAGGTAGTAACCAGGTATGGGAGACTGGCTACCATGTAGCCCAAGGAAAGAGACTTCTACATGAAAACGACCTTGTTTGGTACGTTTTACAGAAACAATATCTCTAGTTGGAAAAGCCAGGCTGGCACTGGATGTAAAACAGATTGCTTCACGGTCAGGACGATTAGTTTGCCCAGTTTTTTCCCACGCTACCGCCAATTGGTTGAGTAATTCGACCAATTGATAAAAATCGTATTTTGATACATCCAACGAGCGTTTTGCTGACGAGTTGTTATCTGTTACATCAACGCATGTTGACCTATTTGTACCGGCCATTGATAGCATTCCTGATTATCTAGATTGATCACCTTCAACATGTGGAAGGAGTTAATGCTGGCATATAACGCAAGGAAGCGTGACAGTATGGTGCCGAACATATAGAGCTCTCCTTCAGAACAGAAAGCCTGTTGCCGGATATACAATGTTGATTCCGAACCACGTACCGGGAGACCTTTAAATAGTCGATCTATTTGCCTCGTTTCGATCCGTTCAATTGCATCTAGCCGTTTTTGTGATGATCGTGAGGATTGTCGGTTATATCGGCTGGGGAGATCGTAAGTACTCAGTACCTCCTTTAATGCATCTTTGTTCAATAGTGTCATATAGTTCAGTGACATATTGGAAATAAGCTCCCAGTGATACTTGCCGCTCAGCAGTGGATAGAGTGGAACGGATGGGCGGGTTATGTTATGAAATGGCGCAAATGAAGGGCTTCCCGCTGAGGTGTAATTAATATCACCTACCCGGAGTTGCAGGGGTAATTCGCGGTTAGTACAAGTTAGTCGGATAGAGATACTTTCACTACGCTCCAATTCCAGCAGCAATGACGCATCGCCACGTACGAAAGAGATATAGTGTTCAAGCCCGTTACGAAAGGGCGATTCTTTAACCTTAATACGGAAATAGCGCGTATTGAGTTCGCTTTCATGTTCGATCTGATGATGAAAGCTTTCAAATGGCACATAGATCCGCTCCACCCCTCGGCTGCGGTCAAATGTACCGTCATTATTGGTCAGATAGCTTTCCACTTTATCCACGGAGAAAATATCATAGCGATTAGGATGGCTATAGCTGGTTCTTAATGGATATTCGTCCTGACTACCATCCAATTGAATAACTTCACTATCCATTGGAAAGAGATTGATTGCCGGAACGCAATGCAACCGAAAAGTATCTTGGCGAATTTTGATTTCTGGTGGCAGTGCTTCTGAGAAATAGAGATCCAGCGTGAAATCTTGGGCTTTAAGATCCGCCGGTAATTTAGGGATGCCAGTAACATCGAAAAATAGAAAACCTTCGGAAAAACAGAAGTACTCTTGTAAGACGCGATAACCCATGTAAGCATTTTTCGGGTACGGCAATAGGGCGTCTTCCCGATTAAAACCCACTGGAACGAAGTCGAAATTCGGTAATGAAATGGTGGTATCGCCGACGACAAGTTTTGCGTCTTTAAGGTAGTAACTGAGCCAGAAATAGAGTTGTGTGCTGCTGTAATCATCGCCGCTTAGATAAAAACGCAGCTTATCAAGTTGCAGTTCTGGTAAGGTAAGCTCTGTTTTTGAGGTGAAATTTAGACTGATGACACCCTGCTCATTACTATTATTGACTGAAATGCCCCGGACAGACATCGGAAGCAGCCAAACATCACGGCATAAAGTGAAAGTACAGCGATGATTGTCTTGGCCTGTTTTTTGAGTCTTGGTATTGCTTAAGTAATTATCTTCATCCTCATCATTTTCGCTATCATCCGCCAGCGGACGGCTTTTGATTTGAGTTCCACGCGGGATCTGCGTCGCTTGTTTGATGGCATTATCATCAGGTGTATATTGGATAATGGTCATGCTAGGCGTTGGCCGCAGGTAATTGGGCCATAGCATATGCAACAATCCATGAGTGAGTTCAGGGAATTCATCATTAATTTTTGCCCGTAAGTTACCCGCGAGAAAGGCAAATCCTTCTAGCAGACGCTCAACATCCGGGTCAGAGCCTTGTTCAGACAAAAATGAGGCGAGGTGAGGATGTTCAATTGCAGCTTGTCGCCCCAATTGTCTGAGGTAATCCAGTTCCTCTCTAAAATATTTTTCAAGTGACATTTTATTGAGTCCTCTCTAGGCAATAACGCCGGTTGTTATCCAGTTGAATGTTAAATTCAACAACGTCATGAATATCATCCAGGGATACCTGGGCGCTGATGTGAAAACATAACAACAGCGGATCACTATCATCGTGGATTGCATTGACAGTGACTGACGATATTCTCGGTTCATAATTTCTGATGCAGTGCTCTATTGCCTGCTCAATACTCTGTTTAAAGTCAGTTGCCGTGGTTGTGGCGTCATTGAGATCAATGACGCCAAGATCAGTCGCACTCTGACAAGCACCCGGATGGGTATTGAGCACATGATTCAGGTGCCGTTTTATAGAGTTGAGCAGTTCACGCATTCTTGATTGGCGGGAAGAACCGGAGTTCTTCCCCTGAATACGCTCGAACAAGCTGGCAGAGCCTTCTCTATTCCAACTGTACAGCGCGGCCATCACTCATTACTCCTTATCCAAACGCCCTACTAGTGACAACTCAAAGCTGGCTCCCATATATTTAAAATGAGGGCGAACCTGCATTGCCACTTGATACCAGCCTGGATCTCCTTCCACATCCAAAACCTGAATTTGGGCAGAACGCAGAGGACGACGGCTACGGACATCCGTTGGTGGATTTTCCTGATCGGCAATGTACTGTTTCAGCCAAGTGTTCAGTTCACGCTCCAAATCCTGACGCTCTTTCCAGGAACCAATCTGCTCGCGCTGTAACACTTTGATGTAGTGTGCAAGGCGGTTGATGATGAACATATAGGGCAGTTGAGTACCCAGTTTGTAATTGGTTTCAGCCATTTTCCCTTCGCGAGTATTCGGGAAAACTTTTGGCTTCTGGACTGAGTTGGCAGAGAAAAATGCCGCATTATCACTACCCTTACGCATTGTCAGGGTGATAAAGCCCTCTTCCGCCAATTCAAACTCACGACGATCAGTAACCAAAACTTCTGTCGGGATCTTGGCCTGAATCTGCCCCATTGCTTCGAACAGGTGAACCGGTAGATCGCTGACAGTACCCCCGCTTTGTGGGCCGATAATATTCGGGCACCAGCGATATTTGGCGAAACTGTCAGTCAAACAGGTTGCCAGAAGATAAGCGGTATTACCCCACAGGAAATGCTCATGATCTTTGCTGACATCTTCCTGATAGTTAAAGTTTTTAATTGGGTTTTCGACGGTTGAATAAGGTAAACGCAACAAGAAACGTGGTGTAGTCAGACCAAGATAACGTGAATCCTCCGATTCGCGCAGCGCACGCCATTTGGTGTGTGCAGGACCTTCGAAGACAGATTTCAGATCTTTAATCGCTGGCAACTCGGTAAAACTACTGATACCAAAGAAATCAGGCGCAACGGAAGAGAGGAATGGCGCGTGAGCCATTGCGCCAACCGCACTGACATATTGCATCAGTTTGATATCGGGTGAGCTATTGCTGAACGCATAGTTACCGATGACCGCCGCAACCGGTTCACCACCAAACTGACCATAACCTGTCGAGTAAACATGTTTGTATAAACCTGATTGGATGATTTCTGGTGAAAATTCGAAATCTTCCAGTAACTCTTCTTTGGTCGCATGGATAATGTTGATTTTGATGTTTTCACGGAAATCGGTGCGATCAACCAGCAATTTCAGTGAACGCCATGATGATTCCAGCTCTTGGAATTCTTTGGCATGCATAATTTCATCAACTTGAGCGCTGAGTGTCTTATCAAGCTCAACAATCATTCTATCAACGACAAGTTTGTTGACAGGTTCTTCGTTAGCACCGGTATCCAAAATGCTGCTGATAAAAGCGGCAACACCCTGTTTCGCGATATGGTAGCCATCATTTTCCGGCGTCATTCTTGCTTGAGACATGATCTCGTCAAGCAAAGAAGTCGTGGACTCTGGGGTTAATGTTGTACTGCTCTCTTCATGCAAGGACATGTTAAAAACTCCTTTTCAGTCAATTACTTTTGATTGACGATTTCAAGTTCTTTTAGAAGTTGTTCGCGGACTTTTTCATCACCCAATAATTCCTGTAGGCGGGTGCGAAATGCCGGAATATTTCCTAGTGGCCCTTTTAGTGCGACGAGCGCCTCACGCAGTTCTAAAAGTTTATTTAATTCAGGCACTTTCTTCGCCACGTTATCGGGTGAAAAATCATTGAGTGATTTTATTTCCAGGTTAACTGGCAGGTCATCTCCGTTATTATCATTAAGACGATTGGGGACACTAAAAGTGAGATTGATGTTGGCCTCATTCATCACGGCATTAAAGTTATTCTTGTTCACAGAAACAGCTTGCCGTTCTTCAATTGGCGTATCTTCTTTTGTTCCTTTGAGGTCACCAACGATAAGTAGGTTAAGGGGTAATTCAATTTCGGCGACTTGATCACCGGTATTCGGAACGTATTTGATATTAATCCTTTCTTTCGGCGCTACGCTACCTGAACTATTTTTACTCATATTTAAATCCTTTGGGTAATACAATTAGTCAATTAGGAATTATCTGATAACAATATTGATGAGAGAATTGCCCTTGATACCTACCTATATGTGACGGAGAACATAAAATTTCCCCTGACTAAAAAACGGGAGATTCACTGCATTGAGTTGGATAGTAAGCTGACTTTTATGAGCATATAGATAAATACGGAATTCAGAATATTCTTACTCATCGAGCAATAGCATCAATATAGATGTGCTCTGCAAAGCAGAGTTTCGCATTTTGTTTTTTTATTGTAAAGCTAAAATATATGTAGATATACCTCTCTATTTGGCCTTTTGATGATTTTATTTTATTTAGCAATAAGTTACATCCTGATTCTTTCTTAACTAAGCCCTTGTTTTAAGTACTCCATAATAGGTATAGAACAGCATGCGTTTTTTATATTTATGACATTTTGTGATTTTTTGTTTCATTATGTAACAAAGTATTTCTAAGTGTATTTTTGTTTACATTTTGTAAGTTAATTTAATAATGGAAATATTATTCCCATTATTAACCAAGTGGAAAAGTTTAATTTTTTGATCCAGTTATCAATTTTTAATTGAACAAAATATAATTTAGACATAAATCATAAAAATACTTTAATTTCATATAGATATGAAATTATAGCTAACAATCAAACTGGCATTTATAGTTGATTACACTTAAAATAAAGACAATAATAGAATCATTACTTTAAAATGGCATTAATTATAATATTTTTATTTGTTGGTGATGGTTCAATGATTTTGCAATTTATATTTTATTTTGAAACGAGCGGGTTGGTATTTATTATCCGTTACAGCGTTCAATACATTCGCCAGTGATTTTTCCCAACATGAAATAATCACTGTTGAAATTAATATGATCGCTACCTTAATGTTGACACAATCTCTATAAAGGATATTTCTATGCCAACTCCATGTTATATTTCCATCAATGGAAAAACACAGGGCAATATTACTGCGGGTTCATTCACTGCTGAATCAGTAGGCAATATTTACGTTCAGGGCCACGAAGATGAAATGCTGGTTCAAGCATTTGATCATGTCGTCACCGTACCCACTGATCCTCAATCAGGTCAGCCTTCAGGTCAGCGTGCTCATAAACCATTCCGTTTTACAGTTGCATTAAATAAATCTGTTCCATTGCTTTATAACGCGTTGGCTTCGGGTGAAATGCTGACGAGTGTAGTATTGAAATGGTATCGCACTTCTGTTGAAGGGAAACAAGAGCATTTCTTCACGACGCAGTTGGAAGATGCCACTATTATCGACATTGATTGCCAAATGCCTCATTGTCAGGACCCAACAAAATCTGAATTTACTCAGCTGGTTCGTGTTTCTCTGTCTTATCGTAAGATTAATTGGGAGCATACAACCGCAGGTACTTCCGGCGCAGATGATTGGCGTGCACCTATTGTTGCCTGATAGGTAATATAATCATTCAGCCAATGAAATATCTCTTCATTGGCTGAAAAGCTTAATTTTTCTTTATTTTAAGTTGAAGATTTTTAATAACTGTCTTCAACTTCTTTCAGCTTTTTTGATTTTTTTTCTTTCTCTCCCTTTCATTTTTTACACGTACTATTTAACGATATTACTTAATGCTCTCGATAACATTTGGTCATTTTTTCTGGCTTTTCTTTTGATTATTTTTCCATATAGTGAGTGTTAACATTTTTCAATCTCTGTTCCTGATTGGTGATTTCGTGAACATCAACATAAGATCTTGTATATTTAATTGTTCGTTTAATGTCTTGTTTTTTTAATTACACAATTCTTGTTGTTTGTAATTACGTAAATACTACTTATGATTTTCAGTGAAAATGCAGATAACATTACTCATTAAATATCACATTAGGTCCGGGCAGAATTTTTCACTTATCCTAAATTTTAATTAATATGATTAAAGGGATCGCTATACCCTATGGATTTCAAGGTGCATCGCGACGGCAAGGGAGTGAATCCCCGGGAGCATAGGTAACTATGTGACCGGGGTGAGCGAGTGCAGCCAACAAAGAGGCAACTTGAAGGATAACGGGTATAGGAGTAAAGGTGAGGAGTCTGACATTTTTGTCGCTAATAGGGCTATAATAGGGCCTTATCATCTGTCCCATCTACTGGGATGGGTTTTTAGTTGTCAGGTATTCTATCTGGCAATCAACCTATTCTCTGCTCTGGGGTCTGAAATTAATGCTAAGTTATCGTCACAGTTTTCATGCTGGTAATCATGCTGATGTACTGAAACACACTGTACAAAGCTTGATCATTGAATCTCTTAAAGAAAAAGAGAAACCTTTTCTCTATCTGGATACGCATGCCGGTGCGGGCCGCTATCAACTCAGTAGTGAACATGCTGAACGTACCAGTGAATATCTGGAAGGGATTGCCCGCGTCTGGCAGCGTGAAGATTTACCGCAGGAGTTGAACGCTTATATGAGTGCAGTAGCTGCACTGAATCAGAGTGGCAACTTACGTTACTACCCAGGATCGCCTTTAATCGCCCGCCATTTGTTACGACAGAATGATAAGTTCAATCTGACAGAACTGCATCCGAGTGACTTTCCTCTAATACGTAATGAATTCTCCCGTGATAACCGCGCCAGGGTTGTGCGTGAAGATGGTTATCAGCAATTAAAATCACAATTGCCACCACTGAGTCGCCGCGGATTCATTCTTATTGATCCACCTTATGAACTGAAATCGGATTACCAAGCGGTCGTACAGGCTATTCAGGAAGGCTATAAACGTTTTGCAACCGGTGTTTATGCATTGTGGTATCCAGTGGTGTTACGCCAGCAAATCAAACGACTGGTTAAAGAGCTGGAAGCAACTGGCATTCGCCGTATTCTACAAATTGAGTTGGCTGTCCGGCCTGATAGCGATCAGCGAGGTATGACCGCCTCTGGCATGATAGTGATTAACCCACCTTGGAAACTGGAACAGCAGATGAAATCGGTGTTGCCGTGGTTACATCAGGTTCTGGTGCCGGAAGGAATGGGTCACACCTTGGTTAAATGGGTGGTGCCAGAATAGCTTTTAACAATGGCAGCGAGAGCTAAAACCATCACGACTGCTTGATATTTTTTGCCATAATAGGCTTTGGGTATTAACTCCCTTGAATTGATTAGATGGAAACAATCCGGATGAGCAAACATTACGACTATATAGCGATTGGTGGTGGCAGTGGTGGCATAGCGTCAATTAACCGTGCGGCTATGTACGGGCAGAAATGTGCCCTAATTGAAGCTAAGGCATTGGGTGGAACGTGTGTCAATGTGGGCTGTGTTCCGAAGAAAGTGATGTGGCATGCAGCGCAAGTTGCTGAATCTATCCACCAATATGGGCCAGATTATGGCTTTGATACGACAATCAACAGCTTTAACTGGAAGACACTCATTGCCAGTCGCACTGCTTATATCGATCGTATCCACCAGTCTTATGGACGTGGCTTGGGCAACAATAAAGTTGATGTGATCCAAGGGTTTGCCCATTTTGTTGATGCACATACGGTTGAAGTGAATGGTGAAAAAATCACCGCAGATCATATTCTGATTGCGACAGGTGGTCGCCCTGTGCGGCCTGATATACCAGGGTCAGAATATGGTATTGATTCTGATGGTTTTTTTGCATTGGAAGAGATGCCAAAGCGGGTTGCGGTTGTTGGCGCAGGCTATATCGCCGTAGAAATTGCTGGTGTATTGCATGCTCTTGGTAGTGAAACTCATCTATTTGTGCGTCAACATGCACCGTTGCGTTCTTTTGATCCGATGATTGTTGAAACACTCTTGGAAGTTATCAATACCGAAGGACCTACTTTGCATACAGAATCGGTGCCAAAATCAGTAAGTAAAAATACGGATGGTAGCTTGACCTTGCAACTGCAAAATGGCAAAGAACAAACCGTTGATACCCTAATCTGGGCTATTGGCCGTGAGCCCGCAACGGATAATCTGAATTTGTCTGTAGCTGGTGTTGAGTTGAATGAAAAAGGCTACATCAAAGTTGATGAATACCAGAACACGAATGTGAAAGGTATTTATGCAGTAGGTGATAACACCGGTGCTGTGGAATTAACCCCTGTAGCGGTTGCAGCAGGTCGTCGTTTGTCTGAGCGCTTGTTTAACAATAAACCAGAAGAACATCTGGATTACACCAATATTCCAACTGTCGTATTCAGCCATCCGCCTATTGGTACTGTGGGGCTGACTGAACCTCAGGCGAAAGCGCAATTTGGTGAAGAGCAGGTGAAAACTTATCAATCTTCTTTTACTGCAATGTATACCGCTGTCACGCAACATCGCCAGCCGTGCCGGATGAAATTGGTATGTGTCGGGCCGGAAGAGAAGATTGTTGGCATTCATGGTATCGGTTTCGGAATGGATGAAATGCTGCAAGGTTTCGCTGTTGCATTGAAGATGGGGGCAACGAAGAAAGACTTTGATAACACGGTTGCAATCCATCCCACTGCGGCGGAAGAGTTTGTAACGATGCGGTGATATTGTTGAGTCCTATCGATAACATTTTTCTAAAGGCCGATTTCATTCGGCCTTTCTCTTATTAATCTCTCTTATCAGAGGTAGGTGTAAGGATTTGTGCACAAACGAATGAAACACACGGAAGCGTATATTGTTTGTGTGGATTTAACATTATACCTGTTCATTACAGGATGATTGACGTGGTTGGCTAAATGCTACAATCATCTTGTCATTCAATGTCTAATTCTTTAGCAAAAACTGTCGTAACCCCTTGATAGGGTGGGAATCAGTCACATTCAGTGAGCTTTTTTGAGGATTCAAATAAGGACTTAAATGTGGAAAAAACTCAGCAGCAAAGCCGAAGAGCTTTTCTCAGCCAAACGGGTAAATTCACTACCGCTTGTGCGGCGATTTCCTTGACCGGGGGGATAGTGCAGGCTATACCATCAACCACTGCCGCTAATACATCATTGATGCAGACTACCCTTATTGATAGCCATTACTATCTGAGAGATGTGCTATTGGAGGATGGGTTTGAATATAATGGCGATATTGTGATTGGCACACGTACCGCATTATATACATTGGAAATCAAAGATGGTCGGATCGCTGCAATCCATGCTGCGAGTGTGCTACTAAATACGCATTTGCCATGCTATCAAGCGCAGGGACAGCTGTTGTTGCCTACTTTCCGTGATATGCACATCCATCTAGATAAGACTTTCTACGGTGGTCCGTGGCAGGCACCGTTACCCCGCCAGGGTAAAACCATTATGGATATGATCGCTCAGGAACAAACTCTGATCCCCAAACTACTGCCTACTTCACAGCAACGAGCGGAGGGTTTGATCGCTCTGTTGCAATCCAAGGGCAGTACGGTAGCCCGTAGCCATTGTAATATTGATCCGGTTAGTGGTTTGAAGAGCCTGGAGCATTTGCAGTATGCGTTAGATAATCACCGTGATGATTTCAGTTGTGAAATTGTTGCTTTTCCTCAGCACGGTTTGCTGCACTCCAAAGTGGAGGGACTGATGCGTGAGGCGATGCAAATGGGGGTACAGTATGTTGGTGGGTTGGACCCTACTAGCGTGGACGCTGCGATGGAAAAATCACTGGATACTATGTTCCAGATTGCACTCGATAATAACGCTGGTGTGGATATTCATCTGCATGAGATAAGCCCAGCGGGTGTTGTTGCTATCAACTATATGATTGATACGGTGGAGAAGATATCCGCTTTGCGTGGTAAGGTCACTATCAGCCACGCCTTCGCCCTGACCGCATTGGATGAGGGGAAACTAGCAGAAACCGCTTCCCGTTTGGCGGAGCAGCAAATCACGATAGCTTCCACAGTGCCTATTGGTAGCTTGATGATGCCGTTGCCGCAACTCATGGCTAAAGGGGTATTTATTATGACGGGTACTGATAGTGTGATTGATCACTGGTCGCCGTTTGGCACGGGTGATATGTTGGAAAAGGCGAATTTGTACGCGCAGTTGTACCGTGGCTCAGATGAATTTCATCTTTCCCGCGCTATGGCTATTGCTACTGGCGGTGTGTTACCGCTTAATGACCAGGGGCAGCGTATTTGGCCGCGGGTAGGTGATAAGGCGGAATTTGTCTTGGTGGCAGCGAGTTGTTCTGCTGAGGCCGTGGCACGTTTGCCTGCCCGTCAGGCGACGTTCCATCAGGGGCGTTTGGTGGCTGGTGTTGTAATCAGGTCTTGATCCAAAAGAAGTACAATCGGTTAATTATTCCCTTATCAATAGTTGTTTTTGGTCTTCTGCCTGTGTTTCGGGAGTTTTCACATGACTGGGCGCAGGCGGAAGTGACTTAACGTTCCATATTCAGCCATTCGACAATAAAATCAGCTACCTGTTCAGGTTGATTGATATTCAATTGTGGCAAAATAGTCTCCAATTTTTCATCACTGGCAACAGCAATCACATGTTGATCAAGAAGATCGCTTAATCGGTGGTTAAGAGTGTTGCGGTATAGAACGATCTTGTTGATTGGCTCATCTTTAAAACCTTCCACTAGAATCAAATCCAGTAAATTTAGATCAAAACGGCTGGCAAGATAGTTCAAATCTACTTTCATCAAATCTGGCGTTTCTGTCATTAACGCCCAGCGTTGTTGGTTGGCAACCAGAGTTTGTTCTGCACCGGCTTTGCGCAGTTCATAACTGTCTTTGCCCGGTTTATCCACATCCATATCGTGATGAGTGTGTTTTATCAGACCAACCCGGATTTGCCGTTGACGTAATAGTGGAATCACTTGTTTGAGAAGTGTGGTTTTTCCTGTTCCGCTATAGGCTGTAATACCTAGTAGCGGAAGCGGTTTGGTACTCATTTTTTGATCTCCTGTATATGCTCCCAATGTTGGCAATCTTCCGGTGTATTCAGATTAGTAAAGACGATGGGATTATCATCAAATTGAACGGCGATCGCTCTGATCTTATGCATAAACAGTATTAATTTGCGATCACCGTTAGCCAAATAATTTTCTAATTGAGAAGTCAGACTGCGGTGTAGTAAAGCGATGGTAGGGTGAGCCCGGTTGCCATCATTTACATAGGCTGCCAATGCTTGCTGTTTTCCCTGCCATAAGCGAATGACTAAATCAGTAGGGAGATTTGGTACATCACAAGGAACAAATATAACCCAATCGTAACTAGCTGATTTTAGGGCTGTCAGTATGCCTGAAAGGGGGCCAGAGAAGTCTGGTGTTAAATCTGGAACAATTTGATAACCACTTTGTCGGTAAATATCCAGATTGCGGTTCGCGTTGATAATTAATTCATCTACTTGTGGAAATAGCTTATCCGCAATATGTTGGTACAGTGGTTTTTTATTTAAAAAAATTAACCCTTTATCATTGCCGCCCATACGGGTGGCGCGACCTCCAGCAAGGATTGCGCCGCTTATTTTTGGTTGCATAATGTTCAAGTTATCAACTGAGGTAGTTATTACCACTAATAATAACTGCTTTTCAGCTTGATTATTTGGGTTTAACTGAGCATTTTTAAAATAAGCTCACCAGATAACGTGCTGATAAAAGGGTCATCTTTACGCTTATTGACAGAGCAATCCTTTCTCTATGTGGTCATCCCTGTTAATTTGTATATAACCCTATGGATTTCAAGATGCATCGCGACGGCAAAGGAGCGAATCCCCGGGAGCATAGGTAACTATGTGACCGGGGTGAGTGAGTGCAGCCAACAAAGAGGCAACTTGAAAGATGACGGGTATAGCCGTTATTACAGATTAATCAAGAGAATAGAATGTGCTAACAAACCAGTCTGCTTTTAATTTCCGGGAATTAACACCGGATTTGATTATGGATGCATTGGTGCAGACCGGGCTGTATGTCGATTCCGGGCTGACAGAGTTAAACAGTTATGAGAACCGTGTTTATCAGTTTATAGATGAAGATCGTAAACGTTATGTTGTGAAGTTTTACCGGCCACTACGTTGGGATCAGCAGCAGATTCAGGAAGAGCATGATTTTGCTTTGGCGATACAACAAGCTGATTTACCTGTTGCGGCACCTTTGGTATTTAATAAGCAAACTTTACTGACTTTTAAAGATTTCTTTTTTGCTGTTTTTCCAAGCATTGGAGGGCGTCAGTATGAATCCGATAATCTCTTTCAATTAGAAGATGTAGGGCGTTTGCTAGGGAGAATTCATCAGATTGGCCGCCGGCAGAAATTCACTTCTCGCCCAACTATCGGGTTAAATGAGTATCTGCATCAACCACGACAGGATTTGGCTGCATGTGAATTGGTTCCTGCGGGGCAGAGAAGGCAATTTTTGGCGGTATTGGATGATTTGATAAATGTCGTAGTATCAAATTGGCGCGATGATTGGCAAATATTGAGGCTTCATGGTGACTGCCATCCGGGTAATATCTTGTGGCGTGACGAAGCTTGGTTTGTTGACCTTGATGATGCGCGTAACGGCCCAGCAATTCAGGATTTATGGATGTTGCTTCATGGCTCTCGTCAGGAACAGCTATTGCAGTTAGATACACTGTTGGAAGCCTATAGTGAATTTGCAGATTTTGATCCGAAGGAATTGCCATTGATAGAACCATTGCGTGCTATGCGGATGATCTATTATTTGGCATGGGTTACCCGACGTTGGCAGGATCCTGCTTTCCCCAAAGCATTTCCTTGGATGACAGATACCGATTTTTGGTTAAAACAGACGTCACTTTTTTCTGAGCAGATTAAGTTGCTACAGGGCTCACCTTTGCAGCTTAACCCGATGTATTAATGTTTATCATGGAGATAGTTATGAAGAAGTTGTGGTTAGCTTTAGTCGGAATGGTGATGGCATTTAGCGCATCTGCCGCCAATTTTACCGAAGGAAAACAGTATGTTGAATTGAAATCTCCGGTGGCGGATCAACCACCGGTGCTAGAATTCTTCTCTTTCTATTGCCCCCATTGTTATCAGTTTGAAGAGATTTTTAAAGTTCCTCAGACGGTGAAGCAGCATTTACCGGAAGGGACAAAACTTGTTCGTTATCATGTGGATTTTTTAGGGCCACTGGGTAAAGAATTGACTACTGCTTGGGCTGCGGCAATGGCAATGGGTGTTGAAGACAAAGTGACCCCGGTACTGTTTGAGGGTATTCAGAAAACACTGGCTATTAAGACTCCGAATGATATTCGCAATGCTTTTATCAAAGCCGGGGTGACGGCTGAGGATTATGATGCTGCCATGAGTAGTTTTGTGGTGAAATCCTTAGTTGTTAAGCAGCAAAAAGCCGCTCAAGATTTGCAACTGCGAGGTGTACCGGCAATGTTTGTTAACGGCAAGTATATGGTGAAAAATGACGGCATTGATGCCACTTCTGCTGATAACTATGCGAAATCCTATTCAGACGTTGTTAACTTCTTGTTAAACCAGAAGTAATACTTTGACATCTGAGAGGGTATCTCCTCCACCTTCGCACTTCGCACTTCGCACTTCGTGACTCGGGAGGGGGGGATTCCCCTTAGTGGGCGACAGTCTGATTGCTCAGGTGCCAATTTTCTGCTTTTGCCAGTTTTCGTCACAAAATACAGGCGGAAAATATTCAGTGAAGTGATTTGGAGTTACTCATTAGGTAACATTCGGCTAATGATAGCTTGGAATGTATTCCCCTCCCTATTATCAATCAATTCAATATCTGGGTATGCTTTGATTGCACGTTTAATACCACTTCCCAAGCCTCTGTATGGCAATACCTTAGAAGCAAATGAAGCCAAGATTGGGTTGCGAATATTTGAGTTCCCCATCTTGATGTTCTCAATGGTTAAATTATTGGATAAATGGCCGAGGCTAATAATTTCAATTCGATCTGCAAAAACCAGCACTTTAACGGGGGCTGACACAAAGTAATCGCGATGAATAAGCGCATTGGAAATCAGTTCTTCTAAAACAATCCTCGGGATTTCAGGCTCGCCAAGTGAGTTAAAGCTTTGCTTATTTTGAATATGTCGGATATTTGCCAATACAAACCCCAGCACCTTTTGGAACACATCCGACAGCTTGCCATTGATATCTTGACTATCAATATAGTGCTCATCTTCAATATCCACGCCGGGGAAGGCAACAGCCTTTACGATAAAAACAGGAAGGCGAATCTGAGGCCGCGATGCAAACAACAAAGTACCACAAATATTCAACTGACCATTTTTAGCCAAATTCATATTCTCTAAAAGCTGAGAGCGAGATACACCTTGTTCCTCAACCCTCTCGCCGTATTCCCCCTCAAAAAAAGAATCAAAGAACTCCTGATCGATGTCGGCTACTGACGTACCACTTACCGGTGTCTCATCTGCATGAATCAGTGCCGCCTCTTGAAACATTCGCTGCAACTCTTCGCGAGCGGTCACCCTTCGCTTATCAGAACCATTTTTCACCCAAACATAGCCCTGAGTATCCATATAAGGTTTACTGATGCCTTGCTCTATATGTACTGCAATGACCAAGCCATCGGGGAGTTGAATGTTTTCCGTAACAGGATTTATTGGGGGGCGAACATTATTTGTAGCAGCATTCGCTATGACTTGATTAATTCGACCGATATCTTCTCTCGTCAATCCAGATCGAGACCCATCGCCATTGTTAACACCAATGAGAATTAAGCCTCCAGTACCATTGGAAAACGCTACCATTTCGGCACCCAACGAAGATGCATTGTTGACGTCTGCTTTAAATTGATGACGGCTATCTTCATCACGTGCAATTATTGCTAAGAGCTCTTGGGTTTCCATGCTTCATATACCTGTTTACGTTTCTCGAAGGCTTCTGCACCGCCTTCCATAATACCGACTATACGCTGCTGAACATCCGCGCAGTCAATGCTGCCACTGACAATATCAATATGATCATCCTGATATTCACAGGCGATGACCTGCTCAGCATCGCCTAACACTGGAATGTTGGCGTTATGAGTGGCAAAGACGAACTGCGTTTTTGGCTTTAACTCACGAATGAGCTTGATAACATCGTCATAGATAGTCTGGTTATCCAAGTCGTCTTCTGGCTGATCGATGATCACAACATCATTTTCTTGTTGGCTTAGAACAAACAGTATTAATGCAGATGCGCGCTGCCCTAATGAATGATGAGCCAGAGCCTTACCATGGTATTCAATGGTGAAAATATTTGGCACCTGCCAAGTCAGCAAAGCGTCTAGATTATCTTCAAAATACTGCCAGAAGGTATCGAATGAACCACCAACCAGCAATTTCAACTTATCCTTTTTTCTCCATGCCGCACCAAAATCGCTGAACTCGTCCACCACTGTTTGCAATGTAGCTTCTCGAATACGGCTACCGCGGTACAAATCTTGAATATGCTTGAGCATGGCCGCTTTGTTATCTTTAAATTTCGGCACAATTTTTAACGGCGAATCCACTCGATTGATTTTATTCAGCACTTGCTCAATAGCGCAGTATTCTTCAAACCAAAGGCTATTCAGTTGAACCAATTCCCGTTCAACTCCTTGATTCAATTCCGCATATTGCTGCTCACTCTTGGCCAATACAGCCAGCATTTGCTCAGCCTGATCGAGCAGACTTTTAAGCTGCTTAAACTCTTGCGGACTGATTGCTTGTGCACCCGCTTGTTGAAATTTACTGGCTAACTTGCGCTCGATTTCTGCAAATTCTTCTTTCAGCGCTTGTTTTTGTTGTTGAAAGCTCGCCAACTTTTGCTGCAATTGCTGAACTGTCGCTTGGTCACTTCCAACCACTTGCTTAATTCCATCAAAGCCAGTGAACAACTGTTGATAGACCGCAAAAAAGTCATCAAAAAAAGGCTGATTCTGTGCTGACTTATACAGAATTTGGTTTTTCAGTTCATCTTCAAAACTGGCAATAAAGCTGTTTAGCTCAGTCAGATAATGCTGTGCCCCTTGGATCACCTTCTGCGCTTTGCGCTCATCCCGATCAAAATCAATCTGCTTTTGCAGTTTGGCTTCTACGCCGTGTTGTTGGTAAAACCTTAACTTAAATTCGACATCCTGCTTTTTTTGCAGCCACTCTTGTTTCTGCAAGGCATCACGGGTTAAACGTTTAATTTGATCAATAGCATCCACTACGCGCTGACGGCCTTGCTCTATCTTTTGGCGAACAGGAATTAAAGCTTCCCCAACCAGCTTTTCAATGAGGTCTTTTTCAAACCCAGCGCCAGTGCTCGACAGGTCTTTTTGACCAAAGTAAATGGGTTGATGTAGGACGGTTTCTCGAATCGACACACCCGGCTGTAATTGCCCGTTAACATATACATCAGGACGTTCACCTAATATACGACGTATTTGGTAAAGCTGGCCTCGCCGGTCAATCGCGTCGATAGTGATCTTTCCGCCACTGCATAGCAGATGCTTTACTAAACCTTCTTTGTATTCAACATCAGAGGACTTATCGCCAAACGGGATATTCAGGGCATAGCGAATGCCTTCCAATACGGAAGATTTGCCACTGCCACGAATACCAATCAGAGTATTCAGTTCCGGTGATAGACAGATTTCAGTGCCACCCAAGGTGCCCACACCTTCAAAACTGATTTTACGAATAAACGAATGGCGATAGATAGGTGGCTCAGCTTGTACACGGGATCTCTTATCCCGCAAGGCAAATTTTACAGCCTCAAAGCTGAACGCGCCGAGTTTGAGATAACTGCTTTCCTTTCTGGCCGACATATCGGCAAGGTTCTTGGCGTCGCAACCTTCCACTTCGGCAGGATATAAGTCACCCAGTGCTTGCTGGATCTTAGAGCGCTCATCTCGGGTGCGAACCTTTTGGAATGCCAAAGCTCTGCATCGAACAGAAGCATTGTCGAAAAGTTCTTTTATCCGGCCTGGCGTTAAACTACCCCATAAACCGTTGGGTGCTTCCACATGAGCAAAAACTAAAAAGTAGTCTTTGTGATAACCATCCAAAGTTTTAATGGTTTCGAGAATATCGTGATTCGAACACTCATTTTCCTGCTTAAAATTAGCTTGCTTGGCAAAGGTCACATTGAGAAAGTCCTGGATATAATTTTTTTGCTCCTTGTTACTTATCCACTCATCGGAAAACACCACTAGGGTATGTACACCCGCTTTCCCATCTTTTACCGAGAGTTCAATACCGGGCAGTAAACCAATGCCGGATTTTTGGGCCTTTTTGCGCAGACTCTTAAATTCAGGCATATCGAATTTGTTATGGTTGGTAATCACACCAAGGCCAATACCGGCATCTTTTAGCGAATGTACGTATTGATTTACGTAGTCGTTATCTGCACCCGTGTATTTGAACTCTTTATCCGCACAGGTATGGAGGTGAAAATCCGTCTTGAGCCACCGGCTGCCATATTCAAAAGTATCGTCACCCATTAATACCCCCTTCCAAAAATATTTTGTTAAAGAAGATTCGTGTCAAGACCAGCAGCTTTAAGATGAGGGGTCAAATTACGCATTTTACTAAACTCCGCGCCGAAGCTTGGGTGAAGACTTACACCTTCACAAAGCTCCCTCGCTGTAATGTGTTTTAATTCGTCGGCATGCTTGAGCATTTGCAAATGTAACTCAACCGTAAACTGGTTTCTTGGCGCTTTGTCAAAAGCAAGCTTTATGCGTCTGTAAATCTCGTTTTCATTCATATTTAACACTACTAATGTGCTTATATAAAGGACATAAAAAAGCAAGAATTGACATTGAAATCGAATAACTTCTGGTAAGACAAAAGTAAGTTACATCACAAACGGCCTACCCACCAACTATTACACAAATGAGCATAGAAACTGAAATCATAAGATACCGTCTTTCCAACCTCAGGTTGAGTTATCAAAACCAGGCCGATTGTAGTGGAATGATCATTCCGGGCGTCAGCAGAAACGAAAACGAGAAAGCACACTGGCCATTCTGGCGGGCTTATCACTGTTGCTAAACACATTACAACTATCGGCGGGAATACCCCTTCTCTTGGAGGAAAAGATGACACTGAAATAGAATGACATAAGCATGTGCCGGAGTGAGAACCTTTGGCACAATGCGTGTCAGAAAGACTTTTTTGTAAGACAAACTCGGGTTATATCCACAACTCTGTGATCTATAAGGAAATATGACAGTTTAATGACTAAGATTATAAGTCATTGATTTTTTACCTGAGGTTGATAAGTTTTTTTTATCAACTATCGATACCTAAATAAAACTTGTAATATCTATGCACAAAGTTATCCACAGAATTTATAGCAGGATGTGAATATCTGAATCGGGTTTCAGTAAAGAAAATTCACATAAAATTCGTTTCCTACTTCTTGCTGTGGCATCCTATTTCCTTATACACCCGTAACAGATACAGATAATAAAGAATATTTATGGCTCAGATAGCAGACAATCCCCTGATTTTGGTTGATGGCTCCTCATACCTTTATCGTGCTTATCATGCTTTCCCTCCGCTGACAAATAGCGCAGGAGAGCCGACCGGAGCAATGTATGGTGTATTGAATATGCTACGCAGCTTGATAATGCAGTACAAACCAAGCCATGTCGCGGTGATATTTGATGCTAAAGGCAAAACTTTTCGTGATGAGTTGTTCGCTGAGTATAAGTCTCATCGTCCTCCTATGCCGGATGATCTGCGTACTCAAATAGAACCGCTACATCAGATGGTCGAAGCTATGGGATTACCATTGCTGGTGGTGCCAGGAGTAGAAGCTGATGATGTTATCGGGACTTTGGCGTTACAGGCAGAAAAAGAGGGGCGTGCAGTACTTATCAGCACTGGCGATAAAGATATGGCGCAACTGGTCACTCCAAATATCACGCTTATCAATACCATGAATAACACCATTTTGGGGCCGGAAGACGTCGTTGAAAAGTATGGTGTGCCGCCAGATCTGATTATCGATTTTCTGGCATTGATGGGAGACTCTTCTGACAATATTCCTGGCGTACCTGGGGTGGGAGAAAAAACCGCACTGGGATTACTGCAAGGGATTGGTGGCATGGATGATATCTTTGCCAATTTGGATAAAATTGCCGGGCTCAGTTTCCGTGGGGCGAAAACGCTGGCGGATAAGATGGTGCAGCATAAAGATGTCGCTTATCTCTCCTATAAACTGGCAACTATCAAAACAGATGTTGAGTTGGATAAAACCTGTGTTGCTTTGTCAGTCAAAGAGCCTGATACGGAGAAACTGCATCAGTTGTTTTCTCGTTATGAGTTCAAACGCTGGTTAAGTGATGTGGCAAACGGCGATTGGCTGGCAGAGAAAGGCAAAAAACCGGTATCCACTGGTAATGATGAATCATCTCCGACGGAAGATAAATCTGTTGCGGCCACACTCTCTTCTGATAATTATCAGACTATTCTTGATCAGCAACGCTTTGATGAGTGGATTGAGAAGTTGAAAAAAGCGCCTGTTTTTGCTTTTGATACTGAAACTGACAGCCTTGATACTTTGACTGCTAATCTGGTGGGGGTGTCATTTGCAATTTCTGCCGGCGATGCGGCTTATCTACCGCTAGGCCATGACTATCTGGGGGCGCCTGAACAACTTGACAGAGAAGTTGTGTTGGCTGCATTAAAACCGCTACTTGAAGATAGTAGCCTGCTGAAAATTGGTCAGAATATTAAGTTTGATCGTGGTGTGTTGGCGCGTTACGGCATTGAACTGCAAGGCATTGCTTACGATACCATGCTGGAATCTTACATACTTAATAGTGTTGCAGGTATGGGTCGGCATGATATGGATAGTTTGGCTGAACGTCATCTGAATCATAAGACCACGACTTTTGAAGAGATTGCTGGTAAAGGTAAAAATCAGCTCACTTTTAATCAGGTCCCGGTAGAGCAGGCCGCAATGTACGCCGCAGAAGATGCAGATGTCACTTTATTGCTGCATCAGGTTATGTGGCCGCAATTGGAGAAAGCGCCGACGCTAGAAAAGGTATTTCTGAATACAGAAATGCCATTGGTCATGGTGCTTTCCCGTATGGAACGTACAGGTGTGCTAATTGATGCAAATATTTTGGCTGAGCATTCAAAAGAGATCACCGTCCGTCTGGATGAGTTGGAAAAAGAAGCACATGAATTGGCAGGTGAGGTTTTCAATCTGGCTTCGCCAAAACAGTTACAGACGATATTGTTTGAAAAATTGCAATTGCCGGTGGTAAAGAAAACGCCAAATGGTGCGCCATCCACTAATGAAAAAGTATTGGAAGAGTTGGCAGATACCCATGCATTGCCGAAAGTGATCTTAGAGCATCGTGGGTTGGCAAAATTGAAATCTACTTACACCGATAAATTACCACAGATGGTCCATCCGCTGACCAAACGGGTGCATACTTCTTACCACCAAGCGGTAACGGCAACTGGGCGTCTTTCTTCACGTGATCCTAATTTGCAAAATATTCCTGTCCGTAATGAAGAGGGCCGCCGCATTCGTCAGGCATTTGTGGCACCTGAAAGTTACCGGATTATGGCCGCTGACTATTCTCAGATTGAGTTGCGGATAATGGCCCATTTATCTCAAGATCAAGGGTTGTTGAAAGCTTTTGCTGAGGGGAAAGACATTCACCGGGCAACGGCGGCGGAAGTCTTTGGTTTGCCACTGGAACAGGTAACTAGTGAGCAGCGCCGTAGTGCTAAGGCGATTAACTTTGGTTTGATCTATGGCATGAGTGCATTTGGTCTTTCCCGTCAGTTAGGTATTCCTCGCGGTGAAGCGCAACGCTATATGGATCTCTATTTTGAGCGCTATCCGGGGGTATTGGCGTATATGGAGCGTACTCGTAAACAAGCGGAAGAGCAGGGTTACGTTGAAACGCTGGATGGCCGTCGTCTTTATCTGTCAGATATCAAATCTCGCAATGCCATGCGCCGTAAGGCAGCAGAGCGTGAAGCTATTAATGCGCCAATGCAGGGAACTGCGGCGGATATCATCAAAAAAGCGATGATTGCGGTAGATGACTGGATTATCAATGAAGAACCGAAAGTTCGTATGATTATGCAGGTTCACGATGAGCTGGTATTCGAAGTCCATGAGTCACAACTTGAATATGCAGAACAGAAAATTCGTGAATTGATGGAGAAGAGTATGGTGCTTGATGTTCCACTGAAAGTAGATGTAGGTATCGGTGACAATTGGGATCAGGCGCACTAATATGCCAGTTTGATAAGTGATAGGCTGAGCTAATACAGTTAAGAATATCAGCAACTGCGTTGGGACATTGGTTCTTCCTGATGCCAACGCAGTATGTTAAGTTTTTCCTCTCTTTGACGATCTAACATGTTAAGTGATTATAAGCCATGTGCAATAATGCATTAGTCATATTCACCATGCGCTACAAAATCTCCGCCTCCCCAGCCGACTCTCTTGCCGTTTGCTCGCAAGGCTGAAAAAATAGACGTTTTCTTCCCATTCTAATGGAGAGTTATTATTGTGATTTGTACCTGATGAAGCACTATCTTAGATCCAGATCGCATAAATATGTAATTAAACTACATTTAATGTTGTCAAAATGAGCAAAATTCTGGGCTGAATCGAGATAATTTCTGAAAATAAATTACAAAAAGGCTTTTTCTAATAAATAAAATAGGGTAGAGTTATTGGCGTAGGGTACAGAGGTAAGATGTTCTATCTTTCAGACCTTTTACTTCACGTAATCGGATTTAGCTGAATATTAGCTGCCCCAGTCAATTTCGACTGGGGCATTTTTTTCATCTGCATTTAATTGGTGGGAATGAAAAAGACTGTATTAACTATGGTTTTCAACTAACTATGGTTTTCAACTTGAACGGCTTTCTGGCTGAACCATATATCCAGCTTCTGTTGTAGTTTATCGATACCGATTTTTTTCGGGGCTGAGAAATATTCCACTTGAATATCCCCATTCAGCGCGAGTAAGGTGTCACGAACCTTATTCAGTTGACTTTTACGGGCGCCAGATGCCAGTTTGTCGGCTTTAGTCAATAACACCATAACCGGTACTTGCATTGCGACTGCCCATTGGATCATCTGCTGATCAAGATCTTTCAATGGGTGACGGATATCCATCAGTACGACCAGCCCGATCAGGCATTCACGTTTTTGCAGATATTCACCCAATGCTTTTTGCCATTTGCGTTTCATCTCTTCTGGTACTTCGGCATAGCCATAACCCGGTAAGTCAACCAGGCTAATACCTTCTTCTACTTCGAATAAATTGATGAGTTGAGTTCGGCCAGGCGTTTTACTGGTACGGGCGAGGCTTTTCTGTTTCGTCAGAGCATTCAGAGCGCTAGATTTACCTGCATTTGAGCGACCGGCAAACGCGACTTCAATGCCCATATCTTGAGGCAGATGGCGAATATCAGGTGCGCTCGTGATAAAACGGGTCATATGATAGTTGTGGTTTTTGATGGTCAAAATGATTATCTCCCTGAGAAATGCGCCGAATATATGGCAAAGAAGATTATACCGATAGCCACTGTTGGTTGACAGGATTAAAAATAATGACATATTTCTGATGGGTTGAACCAAGCTTGCTATTTTGTTACTGATGACGCTCGGTTTATGAAATAAAATCTAACCTGTTATTGAAAAGATACATTTTTCTTCAAAGTACCTATCGATTGATAGCGTAAATGTAGGTAAATATTAAGCACGATGTTGAAGAGATTATTAGAATTGATTCAGTTTGTGTTGTTGACCTTAATAATATAGGAACCCAGAATGTTTAAACGTATTTTAGTAGCACTTGTAACTGCATGCTCTCTGAGCGCAATGGCGCCTCTGGCTTTGGCGGTGGGAGAAATCCACGTGAAGCTGACAACAACGGAGGGTAATATTGAACTGGAATTAAATAATCAGAAAGCTCCAATTACAACGAAAAACTTTATTGAATACGTCAATGAGGGTTATTACAACAATACAATCTTCCATCGGGTAATCCCTGGATTTATGGTGCAAGGTGGTGGTTTTACCAAAGATTTGCAGCAAAAAGCGACTAAAGCTGCTATTAAAAATGAGGCAGATAATGGACTGCGTAATTTACGCGGAACTATCTCTATGGCACGTACCGCTGATAAAGACAGCGCCACCAGCCAATTTTTTATTAATGTAGCGGATAATGCTTTCCTTGATCATGGTCAGCGTGACTTTGGTTATGCAGTATTTGGTAAGGTTGTAAAAGGCATGGATGTTGTGGATAAAATTTCTCAAGTCAAAACGGAAAACGTTGGTCCATATCAGAATGTACCGGTTAAACCTGTTGTTATTCTGTCGGCGGAGATTATTCCTTAATTTTTTCCTCTCACTTTGGCTGTGGCAGTTTCTGGTCTTCCGGTTAACTCTCATCAGATTAACAAACTGGCCTGCATTAAATGAAGGCCAGTTTCGCCATTATTCATATATCTTTTGGGTAAATTCTTTATTTACTTCGGTTCGTGGATAATATCTGTCTTTGTAACATTTTTTCTCTTTACTCTCACAGTGTACCCCATTACTTAAAGTGTAAGATGAAAAATCAATATATTGCCCATCACCAAACTCTTTTTTCAGGCGTCCTGCGGCTCTTTTCCCTAAATACCTTTCGGTTAATTTTAGCGATAGCCCTTGTTGATCAGCGCAATATTTTCCTTTTTTATCACAAACCACCCCTTTTTCCGGGAAGAAAATGTTAGCAGTTTTAGTAACAGCCAGCGTGGAGAAGGACAGTGAAAAAAGAGATGCTATAATCAGTTTTGTCTTCATAACAATTACCTTTACTTATTGAATATCAAAATAGAGCATATGTTTTGTAGGGTATGAGAGATAAGTTGATTAAGGAAAAAACAGCCATTGATTTTGTTGTACTATGCTACAAATATTGATGTGCTATGATAGCCGCCCCGTTGTCGCGAGGCCGTTTTACCTGGAGCCAGTTGTGCAGGATAAACAAATTGCAGGAGTGGCAGGGCAACAAATACAGCGATAAAAATGAGTAGGATAGACTCCTATGTTACTAATAATAGATAACTATGATTCTTTTACATATAACTTATATCAATATTTTTGTGAATTGGGTATGGATGTTTTAGTTAAGCGTAATGATGAACTGCAACTTGAAGATATTGAGAGATTGATGCCCACTCATCTGGTGATTTCCCCAGGCCCTTGTACCCCAAATGAAGCTGGCATTTCTCTGGCTGCGATTTCTCATTTTTCGGATAAGTTGCCGATTCTTGGTGTTTGTCTTGGACATCAGGCAATTGGGCAGGCGTTTGGTGCCAGCGTGGTAAAAGCCAGGGAAGTGATGCACGGGAAAACTTCTGCTATTCACCATAATCAGCAAGGTGTGTTCAAAGGGCTTAACCGGCCATTAACCGCGACTCGTTACCATTCATTGGTCATTGCCGCAGAGACATTACCAGCCTCATTTGAAGTCACCGCATGGAGCCAGCATAACGGCAATGTCGATGAAATTATGGGCATTCGTCATCGCACTCTACCGCTGGAAGGGGTGCAGTTCCACCCTGAAAGTATTCTCAGTGAGCAAGGTCACCAGTTGCTGAGCAACTTTCTGAGATATTAACCAGATACCGATAATTTCTTCATTTATCCATCTTTTTCATTTGCCCATCTTTGATTTTTTATGCATATTTAGTGATTATAATTTCACTTTTGAATGGCGTATATAGAAAACGGGTGGGAAAATGAAGGAGCATACCGCAGTAGATAGAAACGCATACGATCAAGTTATGTTGCCAATTTATTCACCAGCGCAGTTTATTCCGGTGAGAGGGCAGGGTAGTCGTGTATGGGATCAGCAAGGGAAAGAGTATATTGATTTTGCGGGAGGGATTGCTGTTGTGGCTTTGGGCCATTGTCATCCTGCGTTAGTGGATGTTTTGAAGCAGCAAGGGGAGAAACTTTGGCATATCAGTAACATTTTTACCAATGAACCGGCTTTGATTCTGGCGCAGAAACTAATTGATGCGACTTTTGCTGAGCGGGTATTTTTTGCCAACTCAGGAGCAGAAGCGAATGAAGCGGCATTTAAACTGGCTCGCCACTATGCTATTACGCGTCACAGTCCCTATAAAACCAAAATTATCGCATTTCATCAGGGTTTTCATGGTCGCACCTTATTTACTGTTTCCGTGGGTGGTCAGCCAAAATATGCTGATGGTTTTGGGCCAAAACCCGCGGATATTATTCATGTGCCTTTTAATGATTTAGATGCAGTGAAGGCCGTCGTAGATGACCATACTTGTGCTGTTGTATTGGAGCCTGTACAGGGAGAAGGGGGAGTCACGCCGGCAGCACCGGCATTTATTCGTGGGTTGCGTGAGCTTTGCGATAAACATCAGGTGCTGTTGGTGTTTGATGAAGTGCAAAGTGGGATGGGACGTACCGGTAAGCTATTTTCTTATATGTATTATGATGTTACGCCGGACATCATTACCACAGCAAAAGCATTGGGAAATGGCTTCCCTATTAGCGCTATGCTGACGACAGAGAATATTGCTTCAGCGATGACGCCGGGAGCTCACGGTACAACTTACGGCGGTAATCCGTTGGCTTGTGCAGTTGCAAATGCGGCTTTTGATATTATTAATACACCAACAGTTCTGGAAGGAGTTGAAAAACGCCATAATTTGATGGTGAATTTTCTGAATGATATCAATCAGAAACATGCGATATTTGGTGAAATCCGAGGAAAGGGTTTGCTGATTGGTGCGGAACTCAAAGCACCGTATCAGGGAAAAGCCAAAGATATTCTACAACTGGCGGCTGAAAATGGCTTAATGTTGTTGAGTGCGGGGGGTGATGTACTGCGTTTCACGCCTTCGTTGATTATTAGTGAGGAAGAGATTGCTCAAGGAATGGCGCGGTTAGAGCAGGCAATTAACCCGTTGGTGTAATTAAATACAAGAGAAATCAGCGCAGGATTATGCGCTGATTAATCAGGCATTAACGTGTACCGTAAACAACAATAGTTTTACCGTGTGCGGAGATCAAGTTTTGATCTTCTAGCATTTTCAGAATGCGACCAACCGTTTCGCGGGAACAGCCAACAATCTGACCAATTTCCTGACGCGTTATTTTGATTTGCATTCCATCCGGGTGGGTCATTGCATCTGGTTGTTTCGCCAGATTCAATAAAGTTTGGGCAATCCGGCCGGTAACATCCAGGAAAGCCAGATTACCGACTTTCTCAGAAGTTGTTTGCAAACGGTTTGCCATTTGGGCAGATAAACGCATCAAAATATCCGGGTTTACCTGAATCAGTTGACGGAATTTTTTATAGGAGATTTCAGCTACTTCACAGGCGCTTTTGGCCCGTACCCAGGCTGTACGCTCTTGCCCCTCTTCAAATAATCCAAGTTCACCAATGAAATCCCCCTGATTTAAATAGGAGAGGATCATCTCTTTGCCTTCTTCATCTTTAATCAAAACCGCAACAGAGCCTTTTACGATGTAGTAAAGCGTCTCTGCTTTTTCGCCTTGATGAATAAGCGTACTTTTAGATGGATATTTATGAATATGGCAGTGTGACAAAAACCATTCAAGAGTGGGGTCTGTTTGTGGTTTGCCGAGAACCATTCGTTTCATCCTCTGTTGTTATCGCTGCCTAAATAACACGAGAATCTAAAAGTTTCTCGTCAGGCTGGCTTATAAAGACACTAGCTTAACATATTAGTTTGTTGAAAAACCGACAGGTAAGGGTTTTATATAGGTTATCTGAAATTTGAACACTAGGGTATTGATCTTAACCTATATATACCTGGCGCACTTCTGTTTTTAACACAGGAAAAGGCTTCTGTCTTGTCTTGTATTGTTTCAGCATAATAAATCGCTCATTAGATTGCTAGCTTAATACTGAAAGAGTAGGCTTGGATGCAAAGAACGACTTAAGAGGTATTTATGCAAGCGCGGGTAAAATGGGTTGAAGGATTGTCTCTTTTGGGGGAGTCATCTTCCGGTCATCAGATCATGATGGATGGTAATGCCGGCGATAAGGCACCGAGTCCAATGGAAATGGTATTAATAGCAGCCGGTGGTTGCAGTACGGTTGATGTCGTTTCTATTTTGCAGAAAGGCAGATATGACATCAGAGATTGTGAAGTAAAATTAACTTCCCGCCGTCGTGAAGAAGCGCCACGCTTGTTCACCCATATTAATCTGCATTTTATTGTTACGGGTAAGGATTTAATAGATAAAGCGGTTGAACGTGCAGTCATGCTTTCCGCGGAAAAATATTGCTCTGTTTCGTTGATGTTGGGGAAATCAGTTGAAATTACCCACAGTTTTGAAATTCAAGAGATAGATTGAGAAATTATTTTTGATTAAAAAATAACAACAGGTAACTAATTATCTCAGTTACCTGTTTTTTTAACTGAATAATATAAGATGCAAATTTTAAGTGCCGGATTTGCTAAATTGACCTCAGGCGCTGATTAACAAATCTTTTCCCCTTCCAGTAATCGCTGTACCAATGGCGTCATAATTAATTCCATTGCTAATCCCATTTTTCCACCGGGGACCACGATGGTATTAATGCTTGAAACGAATGAGCCTTGTAACATTGCTAACAAGTATGGGAAATCAATTTGAGTCAGATCACGGAAGCGGATGACAATAAAACTTTCATCCAGTGATGGAATGGCTTTGGCTGAGAATGGATTGGATGTATCAACGGTAGGGACACGTTGGAAGTTGATATGTGTTCGCGAGAATTGTGGCGTAATGTAGTTAATATAATCATCCATAGAACGCACGACGGAATCCATCACAGCTTCCTGCGAGTGTCCTCGTTCTCCGGTATCGCGGACAAGTTTCTGTATCCATTCAAGGTTGACAATCGGCACGACGCCCACGAGCAGATCAACATGACTGGCAACATTATGTTGTGGTGTGACAACGCCACCGTGCAGACCTTCATAAAACAGTACATCAGTCTGCTTAGGTAAGGATTCCCACGGCGTAAAGGTACCGGGGAGCTGGTTGTAAGGGACGGCATCGTCATAGGTATGAAGATATTTCCGACGGCGTCCTTCACCGGTTTCACCATAATCGATCATGGTTTTTTCCAGCATGCCAAAGTCATTGGCTTCTGGCCCAAAATAACTGATGTGCCTGCCTTGCTCTTTGGCCTTACGGATTGCGGCATCCATTTCAGGGCGGGTGTAACGGTGGAAACTATCTCCTTCTATCTGGGCGGCACTGATGTTAAGTTGCTGGAAAATCTTACGGAAAGCTAAACTGGTGGTTGTTGTTCCGGCACCGCTGGAGCCGGTAATTGCAATAATCGGATGTTTGACAGACATTCAGTAAACTCCATAACGTTAAGAATGGAACATTTCTTTTGGCACAATATTGATGCTCTCATGCAGTTCAGACCACACCAGCATAACATCTCCCCGTTCCAACTGACGGCGAATGTCAGAGACCTTCTGCTCCAGCGATTTTTCATCTTCGCCATAATCAGTGCCTTCCCGCAAGATAAAACTCTCTATCAAATTTAGCAAAGTTTCGGGTTCCAGTTGTTGCCACGGAATAATCATTGTGGTTGCTCCAGATAAGTTGACAGCCAATTTGGGATGCGTTGTTCCAGCCACATTTGTGGTTTCTTCAACGAACCACTGACAAAGCCGACATGTCCACCATATTCTGTCATTTGATATTCAATATTTTTGGGTAACATTTTGAGATCAGGGATAACTTCCGGTGCCATAAAAGGATCGTCTTTAGCATGAATAATCAGCAGTGGCACAGTAATATCAGGCAGACGCGGCAGAGCACTGCACTGGCGGTAGTAGTCCGCTGCATTTTTAAAGCCGTGGATTTTTGCGGTTACAATTTCATCAAATTCTCGAATATGTTTCAATCTTTTTACCTGAGACAGATTAATGGGGAGTGAACCGGGGTAGCGTAACAATTTACGGGTGGCATTACGTTTCAGGCTATTAAGTAAATAGCGTTCATAAACCTGAGAAAATCCTTTTTCTATCCGCAGGGAACAGGCTGCCAGCATCAGAGGAGCAGAAACAATAACGGCAGCATTGATCTGAGCATCTGTTTTTTCTTCTGCCAGATAGCAGGCCAGCATATTACCGCCGATTGAATAACCTACGGCTGATGTGGGTGCATCACCGTAGGTCTGTTTTAACCAGCTTAGAAAATAACGGGCATCGCTTGTTTCGCCAGAATGATAGAGGCGTTTTTGGCGGTTTGGTTCACCACTGCATCCGCGGAAATGCATGACAACACCAAGCCAGCCTTTTTTCTGGCAGACATGAAGCAAACCGTGGGCATAAGGGCTGTGGAAACTGCCTTCCAGACCATGAAATAGGATCAAGCGTGGCTTGTGTGCTGCGATGGCGGGATCTTCACTCCACGCCAGATCAACAAAATCGTTATCCGGTAAACTAAGTCGTTGCCAATAGGGTTGCAGTTCAGGATACCGCCGCACCAGACGCGGGAGTAGTGTCTGCACATGCGGATTACTGGCTCCGGTGAGAGGACGAAAGATATCAGTCATAATAGTTTCGAGTTAAATTGATTAGTTATCTTGTATGGTGAATAACATACTGATATTTTCTATGGAAGGGAAATGCCATTATTCAGGATGAAAGGTAACTCTTCATGACAGCAAGCCTAATTTTTTCATTAACCGCTTTTTTATTTATTTCTTCCATTACACCGGGGCCAAACAACATGTTGCTGACGTCATCAGGCGCTAACTTCGGCTTTATCCGCTCTTTGGGATTGCTCTTTGGCGTTGTTCTGGGCATGCAGACGATTTTATATCTGTCTGCTTTCGGAATAGCGGCGTTGCTGTTGGTCTATCCTGCTATTCACACGGTTATGAAAATTGCAGGTAGCCTCTATTTGCTGTGGTTGGCATGGAAAACAGCAACAGCCAGTTACCGACGTCTGGATACCAAAGATAGTGCTGTTATTAAGCCAGTGCGGTGGTATCAAGGTTGGTTATTGCAGTTTTTGAATCCGAAAGCCTGGCTGATGGGGTTGGGTGCGGTTGGCAGCTACAGTATTGCTGGTGATCATTACCTCTATTCCATCGTCGTGATCAGTATCGTGGTGATGTTTATTAATGTCTTGTGCGGCATGGTGTGGGCGGGCTTTGGTTCATTGATTGGGACGTTACTCCGTAGTCGCAATGCTTGGTTTCTGTTCAATATTACGATGGGTATATTGACGGCAACCTGCGTGCCATTGATTTGGCTTGGGTAATTCATCCATAAATTGCATTTTGGTTATAAAGAATATTTATTCATTCTTTTTGGCTTTGGACATCGGCTTTAAGCGTCTCTATTTTTTTACTCCCGAAGATCAGGGTCAGCATAAAACCACTGATATAAGCCACCACCAGCCCGGTAGCATATACTGCCATTCCGACAAAAATACCGCTGTTCGAGGTCATCAGTGGCAGTGCTACCAATCCAGATGGACCAAAAACCGTATTCAACCCAACAGGTAATCCCAAATAGGCGACCAAACCGATAAAGAAACCGCCGGCGGCACCGCCCAAACAGGCGGTAATAAAGGGCTTGATTCTCGGCAATGTTACCCCATAAATCAAAGGTTCACCGATGCCGAGCAAGCCTGGAATAATCGCGCCTTTTATTTGCGTGCGCAGCAGAGAGTCTTTTTTCGCTTTGACATACAGTGCCAACGCTGCACCAACCTGTCCGCCGCCCGCCATTGCAAGAATTGGGAACAGAGAATTAAAGCCTTGTGCCTCCATGAGTGCGAAATAGACGGGAACAAACCCTTGGTGAATACCAAACATAACAGCGAGTAAAAATAGCCCAGCCAATATCGCCGTGCCAAAAGGATTGCCGTTAAGGTGAAGGAATAACAATGACATGCCGCTAAACAGATAACTCCCCAGCGGCATGATAAAGATAAAAGCAATGGCCCCCATGATTAGCAGAGTAATAGCCGAAGTGAGGATCATATCGAGATTATCCGGGATAATCTTACGAACTTGCCGTTCTACCCCTGCTCCCAAAATAGCGGCGATAAGAACGCCGATAATATTGCCGCGCGGATCGATGCTATAACCAAAGAAAGTAGCAATACCGGAATAAAAACCGCTGGTGGCATCCGGGTTATAACTGAGTACAAACAGCGAAGCAATAATGGCACCATTTATTCCCGAGCCGCCAAATGCTTTTTGCGCGTTATAACCGATCAGAATACTCAGAAAGCTGAACATGCCTTTACTGAAAACTTTCATATAGCCGATGATTTCAACCAAAATGGTATTAGGGTGTTCAACGCCTTGAATGGCTACCTGTTCAAGTAAAGTAGCAAAGCCGAGAAGCAGACCTACGGCAATAAAACCGGGGATCAATGGGGTAAAAATGGTAGCGAATTTGGTCAGGAATTTGTGTACTGCACTGACTTGTTTCTCTTTAAGTTGCTTTTTATTAGCAGAAGCAATATTGGTTAAATTAGTGTCGTTTGGTTTCGATTGTGCTGTATGGGTAGAAGAATTTAGCAATTCATTCATTATTTCAGCCGCTGCTTGGGCTTTTCCCGGCCCAAGCACAATCTGAAACTGATCGTCGCTTTCAATAATACCTAACACATTGGGGAGCTGTTTTAACGCCACTTTATCCACCTGCGTATTATCGCGTAGTGTTAGTCGCAGACGGGTCATACAGTTGCCACATTGCGCTACATTATTTGCATTGCCGATGGCTTTAAGGATCTGGGCAATGACTGTGTGGTTAATTTTAGCCATCTTCTTACTCCTTCTCAGCAGGGGAAGTCGTTACCGAACGGCTGAGATCGTCGGTCGAATAAAACCGTGATGTTTTTCCAGTAAAGCCTTTGCTTGTTGAGCATTGACGCCCGCCAGAATCATCACAATGGCGGTTTTACAATGTCCATCACATTCAGCCAGTGCCTGCTCTGCTTGTTCACGGTTACATTCTGCGGCGGCCATAACAATATTTTTCTGCCTTTCAACCAGTTTGGCATTCGTCGCTTCTACGTCCACCATCAGGTTGCCGTAAACTTTACCTGTACGGATCATGGCGCCGGTGGTCAACATATTCAGAATTAGCTTTTGTGCTGTACCGGCTTTCATACGTGATGAACCTGTGACAATTTCCGGCCCAACTATCGGTGTAATGGCGATATCGGCTGCTTGTGTCATCGGGCTTTCCGGGTTGCAACTAATGCAGACAACGGTGGCACCAACGGATTTCGCATACGCCATTGCACCCAAGACATAAGGTGTGCGGCCACTGGCGGCAATGCCAACCAGTACATCTTTTGCATTAAAGTTTAGCGCTTGAAGATCATTTGCGCCTAGTTGTTGGTTATCTTCTGCATTCTCAACCGCATGTAGAATGGCTTGATGCCCACCGGCGATTAATCCAACCACTTGTTCCGGTTTGGTGCCATAAGTGGGCGGACACTCACTGGCATCCAAAATCCCTAATCGGCCCGATGTACCGGCACCGATATAAATTAAACGACCTCCCTGACGAAATGCTTCGACAATTTTGTCTACCGTTTCAGCGATTTTCGGCAAAGTTTGCTCTACAGCCAGTGCGACTTTTTTATCTTCGTCATTAATTAGTTTTAACATTTCAAGGGTTGGCAGAGTATCAATGTTGGCACTGGCTGGATTGCGACTTTCGGTAACTATATTGTTGAGATTGATTTTCATATTGTTTTTTTGATGGAATATTCTGGAATCGATGATAAAAAATCATTTATTCTTAAAATGTGATTACTATCACGGTGTTAATTATTTAAAATGTGTTGAGGATTAGGAATCTTTTATCTTCATAATAGTGATTCAATCAGTTAAAGTCGGCTTATTAGTATATGAGTAAGCAGAGCTAAGTATATACCCGTCATCTTTCAAGCTGCCTCTTTGTTGGCTGCACTTGCTCACCCCGGTCACATAGTTATCTATGCTCCCGGGGATTCGTTCCCTTGCCGTCGCGATGCAACTTGAAATCCATAGGGTATATATGCTTAGCTCGTCTTATTTTTAATAAATTCTATCATCCCATATGCTATAGGCAGATGTACCGGCAGTTATGTGATTCCAGGATATGGATCTATATTTGAGAAAGACTTTTTCGTACGGCATCATTTCATGATCGTTTATTGAATGCGGGTAGACGCAAGAAATGTCAACAACACTCGCTTCTGTTAATTTGACTTCATAGAAAAGCTCTAATTGTCCAGCCATATTTGTTCTGTAAAAGAAGAAAATCGCATTCAGTAGTTCGTTTGAAGATATAGCGGCTGCTAATAGCGGGGATGATTTATCTATTGGCTTGATAAATTGTATAGGGTGATGATCGACATTTTTTTCGCGAGTTATCGTGTGATTCAAATTCAATACCTGTATTTGATCTTCGTGCCCCTGTTGGTATCGGTTTCCTATGGAGTCTAGCGTTGAACAACCGGCAGAAATTAAACCTTGTTTCTTACCATCTAAAGATAAATAAATTATATGTGACATAAGTAATTACCATACAAACTCTTTAATTGAATTACCTAAGACTGTATGTCTAGGCGATGAAAGTACGACCTTAACACCAAAATAGAAAGAGATTAATAGTTCAATATTGAATTTCTTTCTTGAAGGATAGAAACATAAATATAGAAAATGGAGTTTGAAATTCTTTGCTCAATAATGTATTTATTACTTTCACCTTAAACATCAGGCGTTATTTTGTATTATTATACAGTAACTTAACTATAGGCGTTCTGCATTTGTTTAACATTTTGCTATTATGTAGTCGACATGACTATTTTTTATGTAATATAGTGCTATCTTCGAATTCTTAATTGTTAATGGGGTTAGCCATATGAACGATAGAGATAGGCAAGAGTTATTACAACAGCTCACTGACGTATTAGTGAATAGCCCGTTAATTCCAGAAGAAAAATTGGCAATGATGATGATGCAGTGTTTTGAGCTATTGTTGTCAACTCAAGCCTGTGCGATCGACATGAAGATTTCAGATGGTCGTGTTCTTTCACTCAAATTGGAAACTCCAGCGGTTAAACACTAATGTGATAATTTTTGGTTTTAAGAAATGTGAAAAGGGTTTCACGATGACATATAAAAAATACAACCCCTCGCTGGAGGGCTATATGGGAGATTTCCTGAGAGGTCATGTTGGGGCTAACCAATTAAAACCTCAGCATGAATTCTTTGATGCCATTGGTCTCGAAAAGCAGTTAAGAGAGAATACAACCTATATTGCGCTGCTATCGTTAGATGAAGCGAAAGGTGTGCTGGAAGATATTGATTCGCCAAAACCCAAAAGTCCATTTATAAAGAAAATATTTGAGATTACCGATCCCATATCACCCTATGCAGGTAACATACATGATTCTTTTGATCTTTTTAATGTTATAGGAGAGTTTAAAAAATTAGGAATTAAAGCGACAGAATATATGGGTAAAGATGGAAACAGATATATTAAAATATCAGGTTATGCGGGGGTTAGAAAGATCATTACTGCTTCAAGATATAAAGCTTCTAACATGAAGGTGATATCTATGGGGATTGGGCAGCAAGGACTGAATAGTGGCATAGTTAAGGGAATGAAGTTCAGCATATTCTTTTCTGCAGCTTATCGAACGGTTGAGCTTATATTTAAGGATGAATACACGCTGGCTGATTTTCTAGGTAATATTGCTGTGGATCTGGCTAAGGCAGTAATAACAGCCTGTGTTGCTTGGACTTTTGGGTCTGTAATGATAGCTACATCTATTGCTGGTGCCAGTGTAGTTGGTGTGGCTTTTGTTGTATTTATTGTAGGTTTTGTAATGACATATTCACTTGATATTATAGATAAAAGATTTAAAATTAGTGAGAATGTAATTAATTTAATCAGAAAAGAAGTGGAAAGGAAACCAAGATCTCCAGAAGCTAATTTCAACCAATTTCTTCATAACTGGGGGAGTTATGGGAAATAAAAGAAAGGTTATACATATCATCTGCGCTATTTTTATTTTCATTCTAACGTCATTCACTTTCTTTTTGACGGGGGGGAATTTAAATTCTTTAATTAAAATGGATGAAAAAATAATATTCTCAGGTGGTGTTTTTATGATATTTTTTTCTTCTCCTTTGGTTTTTTATTATGTTATTTTTGTTATTTTTGTTAATATAACTGGCCGTTATCCTAAATACCATGATAGTTTTAACAAATATTTTGGGACGATAGCTATTATTTCATTTTTTTTAGGTTTTCCTACATCTTTGTATGTGAATTATAAGTTAAAAAATGATGGCTATTTAGTATGTCCAAGGATATCTTGGACGTCGCCGAATACTTATGTGAAAGATATTAAACTGTGTGATTGATATTGTTGTATTTGACTTCAATCAATTCCTTGAGAACTGGGGGAATTATGGACAGTAAAAAAAAGATTGTACATATTATTGGTGCTCTTGCTATTTTTATTTTGACGTCATTTGGTTTCTTTTTGACAGGAGAAAATTTAATCTCTTTAGTTAAAATGGATGAGAAAATAACATTTTCAAGTAGTGTTATTATTATATTCTTTTTTTCTCCTTTGATTTTTTATTCTTTATTCTTTATTATTTTTGTTAGTATAACTGGTCATTATCCTAAGTATCATGATAGTTTTAATAAATATTTTGGATCGATAGCCATTATTTCACTTTTTTTAAGTTTTCCTACATCTTTGTATGTGAATTATAAATTAAAGAGTGATAACTATTTGGTATGTTCAAGAATATCTTGGATGTCGCCTAATACCTATGTAAAAGATATTAAACTGTGTGATTGATATGAGTAATATGGTTGTGGATAGTAAAAGAAAAATAATTCATATTATCTTGGCGGTTTTTGTATTGTCTCTGGTATCTTTGGGTATGTTTGCTTCTGTTGATAGTCTATTTTCATTGATTACAATGGCTGAGGTAATCTCTTTTTCCAATGGGATAATAATTGCGTTTTTTTTCTTTCCATTGGTTTTTTATTTCTTGATTTGTTCTATTTATTTAAATTTAACAACACGTATCCCAAGGTATCATGATGCTTATGTTAAATATCTGGGTATGATAGCTATTGTTGCACTTGTTTTAAGTTTCCCCATATCTTTCTATGTGCATTATAAGTTAAAGAGTGATGGCTATTTAGTATGTCCAAGAATCTCTTGGATGTCGCCGAATACCTATGTAAAAGATATTAAACTATGTGATTGATATTAGTCTTATTGGGGGAGGGGGCGAAAAATGGAT
>NZ_JAJAFZ010000037.1:0-49412 GCF_025384895.1 Photorhabdus kayaii | reverse complement strand
CATTTGTATATACGCCAATGAGAAAACAGTTGCGTGTCAACTTTATTGATACAATTATTTTTGTGTTCAAATTTTTTTATGAAATCTTAACCGAATGCCATTGTTCGGTTTAGAGCCTCTTGATGATGCTCACTATCTACATAGACTTATGCGCATGTTTTATGCGCATAGATGAGGTGTCTGATGAAAATACAAAGGGATTTAACTTTAATCTGTTTTTTTAGGCGTTAACCCAAATAAAGGGTTATCAATAACAGGGATAACAACAATATCGAATTTGTCTGGCTCCGGCAAAGAATCAATATCCATTAATGCGGCAAATCGTGACATTGCTAAATAAGCTTCTTCAATATCATCGGCGTAAGTCACCCTCCCCAATTCATATTTATCCAGTATCACAAATCGGCGATTACGCGTGTTAAACAGCACATAACCGACCACATCTGGATCATTTTCAATTAACCCCAACGTCTCAAGTTCTTTCTGAAATTTTCTTAGTCGCTTTTTCTTCATTACAAATTTCCGTTAGTTATCCTGAGCCATTCTCTTACGTAAAAAAATTCGATAAGCCGTTGACCTTAATACCGAAAAAAGCGCTGTCAAATCACCGAGCGAATACTGCCCGGTATCGATATGCCCGAACCGCAGATTTATCATCGGCCTGAAAATTGTGGTCAAGGTGGCAGCGAATTGCTCTTTCCCCGTAAAAACGGGGAACATTTCTACTTCAACTATCATCATGAAACCTGAATCTGGTTTATCCCCATCAAGTCAAGGAACTCTGACCCTTTATGTCAATGACCTTTCCGGATGACGGTTGATCCCCGTAGATTACAGGGATCAAATTGCAACAGATGGAGATAGTTCTGTATTTAGCGGTTTACCCCCGTAGAAACGGGGAACAAGTCCATCTCTGCCAGCTCAAACGCTAACTGTTCGGTTTATCCCCGTTAGTACAGGGAACACGCTTCCAAATCCAAAGCACAACAGTATCAGTTCGGTTCACCCCCGTGGACACAAGGAACACCAATGACTACCGACTATGTCACTGTTACTGTCCGGTTTATCCCCAGAGAGGTAGGGAACACCAAGGAAGCCAATGATCAGTGTCATTCTCGTACGGTTTATCCCCGTGAGTACAATACAGGGAACTCATCCTTAGCTATATAACTATTTGGAGCACTGCTAGGTCCATCCCCGTAATTACAGGGAACATTTAGTGAACATAGTAAAGCATCACTCATGCCGCGGTTTATCCCCGTAAATACAGGGAACACTTAAATTCTCTCTTTGACGAGATTTATCGAGTTTGGTTTACCCCGGTAATGACCAGGAACACTCACTAACACGATATCCTACCACTAATTATAGCGGTTTATCCCATTAAACACAGGAAACATATTTTTCCCTGTGCAAATGTATACCAAAATTCGGGTTTATCCCCACAGAGGTGAGGAACACGGTAATTATTTTATCAATATTTCCGAGAGTAACGACCACGCCTTACTCTACAGGATGATATTAGTTAGCAATATCACTTTTTACCGTGCTTTTGAAACATAACACGAACGCCTAACAACAGCGAATTTGCTACCTTTAACATCAATATCTTCATACAACAAAGAATACTGCATTACGATCTTCAACAAAAATAAATTTAAATGACATCAATGCCATTATACTGTTCTAATTAACATCAATCCACATCCCATCGCTTTAGCGCGACCAAAGCCTTTTGCATACTGTTCCAAATATAGCTCACCGTTGGTAATCGTCAGAAGCCCTTGAAAATCAACACTGGAAAATTGTATTTTTTGCCCCTGCTTTTTTACACTTCGATGCTGAGTATAACCTTCAATATCCAGTAAATCGTCAAACTGAATACCCCACTGCTGCATACGACGATGATTTAACAGCCAATTACGGGCAGCATTCTCCATCATCACTCTTATTTTCCCCTGTTCCGTTTCACCTTGCTGTTTTGCCTTAAACTTAGCATGCATCAAAACATCATGACGCTGACGTTTTCCAGAAGGATCAGTAATACAGATTGTTGGGTTAACGCGTAATTTGAAAGCTAAACGCTGCCCTTCCTTCAATTGAGGATAAAATGCTTTCGTTTCCACCTCAAACAATGGTGACTGAGTTTGAGGTGAGGTTTTAGATAAAACATAGAATACAGGTAATCCCATTATTCCAATCTCTTCCCGAAATAGAAATTGCCGTTTTTCGTCTGCTGAAAACAATTTCCATAACAATTGATGAGAAGTATAAACGCCATTTTCACCCAATTTTGCTAATATATTTGCTGTTTGACTCGATTGCCGAAGCACAATTTTAGACAAATACATCAACACCCTCCTCGATAGAAAGTTGATACATAGTACGTTGCCGGAATTGCCAACGCCCTCGGTTAATCGGCTCATCCCAAGGATGGCTGATTAAGATATTTGAAGAGATAATTTCATCTTTATTTCCCTCCCAAAAATAAGTCACAATACCGTTTGCGCCTAGCCACAACTTATCTTCGCTATCAGAATGAATCAGCGGTGGAAAAGAGATATCCAATGCCATTTTTAATGCCGATGACGTAATGAGTTTAGGACTGAGAGGCAAAGCAAGCGGGCAAGATTTACGTCCAAGATGCAAGATAAATACAGGTTTAATTAAAGCATCCCGGAATTGTTCAAGCGTAAAACAAGCGTGTTCAGTTAATGTAATAGCAACGATCCAAATACCATCACAACGATAATCACGATTAGACAGGATGGTATTAAGTTTATCTGACCTTAATTCACTTTTACGGTTCTGATGAACCACATTATTATTGTGCGTCGGCACCTGTGTCGTATGATAATCACGCATTAAAGAGCCAGGAACTGTCTGCTTAATTGCAATTAACACACTTTTTTGTAATTTTGCTAATTCAGACTCATTATCTCGTCGAATACCTAACGCTGCTCCTAATAATCCCAAAATCGCAGAGCGACCAGGATACAATTCCGTTGGCCTCTCTCCCCCAACCGCAGGTTGTCCCCAACTTGCCATCGGGCCATATAATCGGAAGACTAAATATGCTTTCATTCTGCCCCCATTACTGTGCAACAAATTCAAGCAGCTCGGTCAAAGTTCCTTCCCCGGTGAATGTGTTGAATTTATAGCGGGCATCGGCACAAGTACCGTAAACCAGATCAATATTGCGCATTTGGCTTTCTAATGCATCAATTGCCGATGAGCCTTGGTCGCTGTCGTTAATGGGCTTTAAAAATGCAACAGATAAAGAACGAGGTTGTTGTTCGCCTTTCTCAGCGAGAGCAAAACTGGCATAAGCACGAGAAGCAAAACTATTTTGTTTACCCGTAGGCGATATTTTCACAGCGGCTTCTGTTAATGCTTTAATCGCTTTATTAGCAAGGGCTTCATCACCATCCAAATTTTTTATTAATTGCGTTTTATTAATGCAGATATAACTGTAAAACAGCGCGGCGGCAAACCCCAATTCCCCTATATGGGCCGACCCCGTATCTTCCTTACCATCATTTAAATCATCCACCGCTGTAAAATAATCATCTTCAATAACCACACTATGTACACTAATAGCATGAGCGACCTGACAGGCAGCCTCGACGTTAAATGCCGGACTCGAAGCTAACATCCGACCAAACAAAGCAATATCCACCGCGGTTTGCTTAGTTTTTAATAAATTAAGCTCTTCAGCCGTTGGTGCCCGGTTTTCTTCCGTCAGCACCGCAATCAACGACATGACAGATTGTTGCTCTTCCGGGCTGATATGTGCCAATTGTTCAATTTCTAAAGCATCTTTTTTCGTTTTTCCAAAAACACCAGCAATAGTCGTAGCCAATGCTCTAGCAGATTTTTCATTCACTCCAGCATTGATCAACGTTTCAAACACCTTGATACCAAGTCGCTTGGTGCGAATACCCATATTCTCTGATAGCACCTGTTCAAACAATTCAGAAGTACGCCAATGACGTTTTAAACTTTGAGAACTCACGCGTAAACGTTCAAAACCGCCCATTTTCGCTGTCTTAGGCCGGCCTAAATCATCACGATTCAGATTAGATGGCGCATAGGAAGTTAATAGGTGTAATTGAATAAACTGACTCATAATAATCATCCTAAACTCAATTAATAAAAATCCGATAAATCAACTGATTTACCACTAGCAGCACGGTAATAATCCATAACCCACCTCACTTTGATACGCCTATCCGCCTTACATGGCCGTAATTGTCCATATTCAGCAAACCACTCCTCAATATCCCGCGCTAAAGCCAAAACAGAAATATTGCCTTTGATTTGCTGCAAAACCCGACGTAATCGACGTAATAATTCATTCGGTGTTTTAGCATTTTGTAATTGTGAAAATCTTAATTCACTGACCACCGGTTTATTTCCTCCTCCTTTCTTACCCGCCGCTACCGCCAATTTGATATCACTGTTGTTTTTAACATAAACTAATGCCACCGCCATTGTGGCCCAATATTCCAATTTTGCCGGATTATCTGATAAGCTAATTTCATCAGGTAAGCTGAGCCATAAAGCCCGAAAGCCCTCAGTTAACATGGCCGTCTCAACACTTTCACAGCGCTTTAACTGGGCTCTATAAGTAGAAGGCGCTGGAATAATACCTTTCTCTTTTAGCTGTTTTGGTGACATAAACATACTTTGCCACCAATGCAATAATATGATTTCACTCTTACTGTCCATTACACCTCCTCTTTCCCGGAGTGAATATGATGATTAGTGATAAATGTTTTGATCTCTTTTAACGCTTTTTGTCCATATAACCCGATCATTAACTGCTGACGCGCTTTCATACGTTTCGCCATTGAACGTTCATTACCTAATTCAGATAAAGCAACATATTCATCAAATAAATCTCTACAGAGATAACGCAAGGTATTGAGCCAATGTTTGGCCTGTTCTGGTGTCAGAAACGGCATATCGGAATTTGCATTATTGATAAGTTGATGCACCACAGAAAAGAATAGGGATTCACTTTGTTGCCAAAAAGTCAGGTCAATAAAGGAAGTGTCTCCTTTCACATCAATGGGCTTTTCAAACCAAGCCGCTTTTATTTGATTCCGGCATAGCCAAATCATATTGATTGCCAATTTTTGCAGCTCTTTGATTTGATATAGAATCTTTTCCTGTTGTTCAAGTAAGACAAAAAACAACGGCACAGTGACAGAATACCAACAACGTGCTTTCATATTATCCATATCGTAGCCAAATACCCATAGACGAGGCATTGCCCTTCGGAGTTCAGCAAAATGACGACATAAAGAATAAAAATGACTCACAACCGGCGCACAACGCTGTCCTCTCTCATGGCTGGTAAATACTAAAGCATCCCAAATTTTATATGTCACCCCTCCCGGTTGGCCTTTAATAGATAAGGGTTGTGTTGGTTTTTTAGTATCCCATTTATAGGGCGTTAACGGATGGATCCAATTACCGGTATAATTGCCGCCATAGTTTTGTGTCCGATATTCAGAGACAGTGAACTCAGAATATTTACCTGAAATTTTGCAAATATTCTCACCCTTTTCCACTACAAGACGTATACGTCTCGGCATTGCCCAATACATATGTAAGGGATGTACATCCGTAGCATGAATTTCCGTCCCTTCATTAACACTCACTTTTGTTGGCGCTAACCAAGGAAAAACCTGAGCACTGGTTAAATCCGGTTCTGAATAATGCCATTCACTTCGATTAATAACGTTTAACCACAGTTTTTGCCATAATGTGGCATCCGTTTGTTGCGGCACCACTAACGTGGTTAATGGCCCCCCACCTCGTAATCCTACTCGATGTCCCACCCCTCCTGACGGTGCATTAATTTGTAAGGTAAACAGTGCCAAAGTCGCCATTTCAAGAGACATCACATCTCCGATGCCACGTTTAATGAAATGATCCGTATTCAGTCTTAAACCATTCGCTCCCGGTGCTTCAATTAACAATCCAGCTACAGTGGTTGATTTTACTGTTTGCAGCGGATCGAAATCCTGCATAAAAAGAGGCCCTATACCGGTAACATTAAAAGCATGTATCACTTTATTAAAAGTTTGTTGTAATACCTTCTTATCAGGTGATGTTTCATACAGAGCATGCCATTGATATTTATCTTCCGGCGCAAAAACGGTTTGTAATAAACCAATGGCAAATTGGCAAGCGGCTCCTTGAAAATCAGCTCGCGGTAAAGCAAAGTCCATAACATCATGATCACATATCGCATTAATGGGCAGTACTTTTTCACTGCCATCACGTAACCGAAAGGGCAACCACGGGTCCTGAACTAAGTTCATAACACCTCCTGCTTTTATCTTTCACAAAAACCTATTGTTGAAGAATAAGTAAAATTCGGATCTTGATCTGGCAACCAAGGTTGCAAATATCTAATTTGGTAATATTTCTGCTGCAATGCATTGAGAGCAGGTATTAATTCTGTTGGAATTGGGGCTAATTTATCCGCATACTTATTTCTGGATAATTTAATCGTACTCAGTGACACCGAAAATTCGACTGAATTTACCCAAGGTACAAGTTGTCCTGAATCACCTTTTTTCAGTAATAATACCTCAACGGTTTCAATATCACTGTAGCGAGCATTAATATCTGAATCATCCTCATACCAATTATCAGCACTTCGATCACAATAACCATATAATTGCCACTGTAACCAATAAGACTTAGCTTTAGCTGTCTGACTTCGCTCCTCATCAATTAATTCATTCTCTTGATGTTTTAACACTTCAAGCGTTTGCTCATAAGCATGACCATAAACCGCGTCAATTAATTGACGCGTTTCCGCAGGCATACGTATAGCACCCAGTTTTCTCAACACGCGCATGGTTAACCACAAACGTGCAGGCGAGCGATAAACATATTGTGTGTTACGAAAATTATGGCTTAGCCAATCTGATCCAGGTTGCTCCCTCCATTCAGGCGCATAGATACACAATATTGGTGCAGGGCGTGAATCTTTAATACCCCACCGATAAATACCATCACTATCGCGAGTATGGCGATGCAAACGCCCGGCTCGCTGAATGAGATCATCAATAGGACAAATATCTGAAATCATGACATCGGCATCAATATCTAAACTCTCCTGGAATATCTGTGTGGTAATTAATGCTTTGCCCCGCCGCAATTCACCATGACTATTTTTATCAAAAATAGCCAATACACGATCTTCAATCTCTTTTCGGTGTTGCAATATAAACTGGCTATGAAATAACAGACAACGCTCAGGTTCAGTAAGTAAACTTCGCAATGTCTGATAAGCCTCAATAGCATCATCTACTGTATTTCGTATCCAAACGACACATTGCCCTTGTACAATGGCGGCTAATACCTTTTCAACACAACTGCCAAAGCTATTTAAGAAATCAACTTTGACTTCTCGGCTAACATCTTTTCGGCTTGATAACGGTTGTTCAATAACGGGCAATGTGGCATTTAAACTTATTTTGGTTGCTAAAGGAAAATCGGTTTTTTGCAATAATTGAGAACTCAATCCGCCAACATTTAGCCAAATATCCGTTAAACGTTGACGCTGTTTAAAGGTCAATGTTGCTGTCAATAAAATAGCTGAACCACCCTGATAAAGATGCAGCGCTAATAAATTTTCCAGTAAATTAAACATAAACTCATCAGCCGGATGAACCTCATCAACGATTAATACTTTACGATTAAGCCCAAATAATCTTAATGATTGATAGCGCCTTGGTAATACAGCCAATAAAGCCTGATCAATCGCTCCGATTCCGGCAGGCGCTAACAACGCCTGCTTACGTGGGTCAGCTAGCCATTGATTACACTGCGCTGAAGCAGCGACATCTGTTTTACCATCGTTTCTATCTGGATGACCTAACGCTAAAACGGGTTCACGAAATTGATTATTCACCCCCCACGTACCATGAGCTAAAACGATATTTGGTTTACCATCATCCTCTATCGAGAACATTTGCTGGTAATGTTTAGCAATCCGGCTAAATATTGCATTAGAAGACGCCATTGTAGGCAAACCGAAATAAAAACCATCAGCGGCTTTTGCCTGCATCAATCGGTGTGTAAGAGCAAGAGCCGCTTCTGTTTTACCAGCCCCAGTAACATCTTCTAAAATAAACAACTGAGGAGAATCATCTACAGGTATTGATTCGGCCCACTGTTGCAATGGTGTTGCAGCAAAACCGTAATATTTCTGAATGGAAATAAACGGTTTGATTACCGGCGTTCTACCTAAATTTATCGCCATAACCGCTTTTTTTGCCGTTGCTTGAGCATGTTTCCAATAATCTGTTAACGGCATAGGTTTAGATTGATACGTAAAATAATGGCTATCAGAACCAATCCAATCCGCCAATATTGCAATACCAGCAAACTGCCAACTCACTTGTTCTAATTGCCGTCGCCACTCTTTGGATTGTAATTTTTCAATGGGAAACTCAGGTTGAAATAATTCAACCAAATGATGTGCAAAGAGTATGGCAGCATTAAAATTGTGAGGTTCAGTAAAATGTTTAATCGCTTTATAGCCTGTTTTCTCAATTGGCCGGCCGTGATGCCCTAATACACAATCAATGAATACCATTAAGGTATCAAACATCTCTCGCTGTTCTCTTTGTTCAGCGCCTTCAATATTAACAAGTCTATTAAGTAACCCCGTTTTGATATTTTCCCAGAAATACAATCCTATACGATCATGACAAAAATAACGGCCATCATACTCTTTAGGGCAATCTGGTCGATGCAGACCTACTGCCAAACCGGGAAGTAATTTTTGAAAAGCAGATGAAAATTTACCAATATCGTGCAAAGCCAATATAAAAGAGACCATGCTTCGTAACTGCTGCGTAGATAACGCTAAAAAGTTAGCAAGATCTCTAGTTAGCGATCTTTCTAAAGAGAGTAACTGCATTCCTACCGCAGCAACATCTAAACAATGGTAAGGAAGTAGATGATAATCTGCACTATCAATCTCTAAGACTCGCTTCGCCTTACCCCAGTATTGAAAATAAATCGGCATTTCCATCTAAAATCCTTACTTAAAACATCTCTTTTACCTATTTTTAGAACATAATGCGAAAATTTAGATCAGAAAAATACTAGTTTCTGTTTTTTTAGGATAATTCTGTATAAAAACTCACTACCTAAACAGATGAATTTTTGGCCTACTTCTGAGCATAAACCAGAATTAAAGTGACATCGTAGTGCAAGGAGCTGTTTGACTGGGTAGCCAACCTATATTCATCTATCTGATAAATAAAGATAATTATATTTTAAGGTCTGTACCCGTTTTACCAAAGGTTCATTTACACTGATAACCCTGCGTATATGATGTCAGGCCAAGGTGAGATGAAAGTACTGATGGGTGTTTAGCGATGTCAATTACAATTATTCCACAAATCGCTTTTAATCCTTATCTGTATAAATTTAAGCTCTGATGCGACGGCATAACAAAAGAGCTAATTAATAGCTTATCTAAGATAACCTCGTAATTAACCCGGAAATTTTTTATGGTTATGTAGCTATTCAATAGCATGAATACAAAGACTATCGGTGTTTTCCTTTCCATTTTTCAAATTGCGAAGGTCGGAGGCCATACCTTGCCAACACACCTTCATGCAATCGCCGTAGCTCTTCAATAACCAATGCCTTTAACGTGTCACGCTCAGATTGACTTAATTCATCGGAAATTAATTTATCTATAACGTCAATTGAATCCATCTCTGGCGCAGCAACTACCCGATAAACGATCTGCTTAATCATATTTCGATATTGTAATCTTAACGGATCTGGTGTGGTGATTCCCTGCGTGACAGCCAAATATTCTCGGGCAGAACGTTCATAAGCCCACAAATAAAGATCCCGTAGTAATTCAACTCGGGTCATTTCATAAATACCAAGCATTGCACGGCTATATGCCTCTTCCGGTACATCGACAAAAGTTAACGGGCATAGATTTGAACGAATCAACGGCAAATTAGCGGCCAAGCGGGAAGTTCGCTTATTAACATCAGCAAAAGGCTGTAAATACGGCAAATGGACCATCATAAAAAAGGATTGCTCAAACGGATCTGATATAGCTCCTGCTTTCCCGAGCAACGAATCCAAAATTTCACTGATATGGGCCTCACCCGATAACGGTCTGAAAACACTCTTTCCTATTTCAACTTGATGTTGACGGATACGTCCTTCATAGACAGGATTAGATAATAAATTTTCAGATAATGTACTGTGTAAATTGAGAACGGTATATCGATTAAAATCAAGTTCCTCAATACCATCGACAAGTAATTCAATAGCGGCTTTATGGTTTAGGATCATTTGAGTTTCAATAGCGTTTTTTCCTACCGCAACTTTTCCATATTCAATCAACTTCACCGTATCCAATCGACTGTAAGTATTTCCTTCCAAATAACTTGAAGCCCACGATAAATCAATGAGCAAACGATCCAAGATAGATCTACCATAGGTTCCTGCTGGCTGTGAGATTTGTTTCGTATCTCCAATTCGCCAAAGCTGATTACGAATTGGAACCGACAGATAATAAGTGACATTCGGCTCATATGATTCCAGAAACTCTCGCTGATAACCGACAGGCGTCCTCGCTTTGATAGGTTGATCAATATAACGAAGAATATCCTTACTATCCTCAGACAGTGGAATATAGCTCGGGAAATTATCCGATCTATCCGCTACCGAATATGATGTTTCCTCCGTAACGATAACATAGCGGCGACTTCGACCTTCACCCAATATCTGTACTTTCTTATCTTCAACAAGTCGCCCCAACCAACGTTGAACGGTCCTTCTAGGAACGGAGGGATACTCCGCCAATAAATCCGAAACGGACATAGGTTGTGATGCAACACACAAGGTTTCATAAATATCGGTCATTAAACTCATAGCGAACAACAGCTCCCAGTAAGAATACTGGCGCGATTATGGCGCAATTCAGATAATCGCGCCACTTTCGTGCCACCAATATGGCGCTATTAATGTGGGCAATACATCTGGCTGTCGCATTAAACCTGTTTAGCTGAAAACAGGATAGATGATATGGGGTAGGATTACCCAACATCTATACCCGTCATCTTTCAAGTTGCCTCTTTGTTGGCTGCGCTCGCTCACCCCGGTCACATAGTTATCTATGCTCCCGGGGATTCGCTCCCTTGCCGCCGCGATCCATCTTGAAATCCATAGGATATATATCCAGCAAACTTTCAATAGCACCGCTACGTAAAAAACGTTGCGTCTTAGGTATGACATGTACTTTTTCACTTACAGGAAGAACCTCAATGCCCGCGCCTAAAAATACCGGAATCGTGGTTAAGAATATTTGTTGTAATTCACCAGCCTCAGCAAAATATGCAGCGGTTTTACCTCCCCCAACTAACCAGACATCTTTACCATTAGCCTCTTTCTTCGCTCTGGCAGCAATAGCTCTTACTGTTTCATTGGTTATGGTGATATTTAACCCTTCAGGCGTTGACAGCGCTCTATGAGAAAGAACAAAGGCGGGAACATTTTTGTATGGCCAATCATCCGGTGAATTTGTCATGATCCATTCGTATGTTTTTGTTCCCATAATCACAGCACCAATACCTCGATAAAAATCATCATAAGGTGTTGCATCATCCCCAAGCATAAACTCATACAACCAATCCAGTTCATTATTTTTATTAGCAATATAACCATCTATTGTCGCAGCGACGTAATAAATTAATTTCGGCATTATTACCTTCCTATTAAACACGATGTTAAAACGCTATACGCCCGGATTGATGATATACCCGTTATCTTTCAAGTTGTTGGCTGCACTCACCCACCCCGGTCACATTGTTATCTATGCTCCCGGGGATTCGCTCCCTTGCCGTCGCGATCCATCTTGAAATCCATAGGGTATAGTTAAAATATTTTCAAACTTCCGTCAAAGGATAATGCGTATTTTATAAGAAATTATACTTTATAAGATATATATTACCACACATATTCACTTCCGTTACTTCATATTTCCCCCAACACAATACATGAAAAAGTAAAACAAACAACTTACTGCCTGCAACAATTACGCCTATTGAGATAGGCTCTTAGCCAATAAAATAAGACCAGATACAAAAAGATAATATCTATTAGCACGTTAACACTTGATGATGAAACATAGCTCATGCATAAAAGCTAACTTTCATCATCTATAATATTGTTATAGAAGCGATATTCAGGAACTTTAGCTTCATTAATCGTGCCAATTCTTACTGGCAAATGACCATGCGAATGACATAATAATTTTATATAATTCCAATACTCCCTCTCTGTTTCTATATGCTCTATCAGTGGATCAAAAGCACTATCATAAAATTCAACATTTAATTCTCCATCATCATTACCTCCATTAATGTTTCTACTATTATTTTCTTGTTGATTAACACACCCTTTATTATCCTTTTCGTGATTCATATTTCCGCGATCTATAATTTCTAACATCTCCTTTATCATCTCTAAGCTATGGCAAGCTGTTTGTGGTGAATTGTAGAATAAACCATCATTAAAAATAGCTTCCATCAATTCATAAAACGCAAACGAGGTTGTTCCCTGTATATATTTGATATTTCTATTATCATATATACCAAAACATTTATCATTCAAAATATCCGTGTTATTATCATCATAGCCAATTAATATTTGTCTGTCACTAGCAATAACTGGAATATTTTTAATTTCATGGATATACTCACTGATACTGTAATGCTCTTTATCGCCTTTTCTATAACCCGATGCCATACAAACTGATTCAATATTAAAATATTTTGTTGGCGTATGTTCACGATTAAAATATTCAGACAGTTTTTCATTATCTTTCATATCTTTTCGCTGATATACCCGATGAACCGATGTGATTCTCTGAATACTGATCCAATCAAATATCGGTTCTTCTTGAGAAGGCTTTCTAATCTCTGCAATATAAGCAGCAATATCAATTTCCAACCAAGTGCTTAACATAGCCTGCCACGGTTCTATCGCGAGAAATATATTTGATATTGTCACTCCTTTTTCTATTAGGACCTTATTTCTGAAATATTTAAGGAAAAATAACGGATCATTTTTCCCTAACTGTTCCTGGACTGATAACATCGGTACAGCTATTGTCGTATCGTAATCTGAACGAAATCTCAGAATCGAATCAATACAAATAATTAAAATACCTTCCATCTTATCCCTCGTTCATTTAAGCTTTTAATATATTAACCACTGTAATGATCTTATATATAATCATCTATTATAGCTATATATCTGAATTTTGCTATTTTTGAACGTCAAATTTATTATTCCAACCGCCTACATTACATCAATATTAAAAGATAATTACATGATATATTAGGCACTCATCAATAACCCCAACATCATATTACCTTACCCCTAAATCTAAAATGATTTAAAATTTTCCCTTGTGAAAATATTTTTAATATTAAATTCAATTTGAAACTATTAAAAAAATAACAATTCAAATATTCTCAACACGTTAAACACGCGACTAACAGTAAAACTCAATAGAGGATGAACAAGAGATCAAATCAATTAGGCCATAAATAAGAATCAGTTTCTCCATTGATTTAACCTTAAAATTGCCTTGAAGTGCTACTCATATTCTATAGCACTATAAAGGAATGTTTAGTTTAAATTCTCGATCTCTGTTTAAGGCACTTATAATTTATCCCTGCCAATCACGATCAAAACTACAAATTAATTCATTAATTTGCTTTATAGTAAATAAAAATGCATTTGATCAGCCGCTTCGCATCCATTATTTATTGGTAACGGAAAGCAATTACCTGTAACATACAAAAATGATAATGATTTGCATTTACATTGATAGCATCGCATGAAAATGACCGTTAATGTTTCAGACACTCAACAGATCCAGTGCATGTACATCCACAATCATGATTGGCTATTTCGTTGGCTTAAGCATCGTCTTAACTGCGATGAAACTGCCGCAGACCTGACCCAAGATACTTTTGTTAAGTTACTTCGTTCACCTTTACCACAGCCACTCAATGAACCTCGTGCCTACATCGTCACTATCGCCAAGGGGTTGATGGTTAACTGGTATCGCCGCCGCTCACTTGAACAATCTTATCTGGACTTACTCGTCAGTCTGCCTGAACCGCTTATTCCCGCACCAGAGCAAAAACTTATCATCCTCGAAACACTGCAAGAAATTGACATTATGCTTAGTCAACTCCCCGCGCCAGTGCAAACTGTCTTTTTACTTTCCCAGATAGAAGGGATGAAATATGAAGATATTGCAAATCAGATGAATATTTCGCTGTCCACAGTAAAACGTTATATGAAACAAGGCTTTTATCAATGTCTGATAGCGATGACATAAGAGGGATTGGTATGGCTTCCACCGACACATCTTCTTCATCAAGTACACCTTCTGAAACGATACTTGCCGAAGCCGCAGAATGGTTGACCGTTTTGCATGATAGTCATGCCAGCGAAGCTGATCGGAATGCCTGCGCTGCCTGGTGTGCACAAAGTCCAGAACATGCTCAAGCCTGGGAACGGGCACAATGTCTGTTAGCACGGTTACACCATTTACCACCGCATATCGCCTCACCTCTGTTAAACAACAAACAGCCCCTTTCTCGTCGAGAAGCCATCAGAAAGCTTACACTCATGTTGTTAATACCGGCTGGCGCATCATCGCTCTTCTGGCGCTCTGAGCAATTTCAGCTTCTCACCAGCGATTATCACACTGCAACCGGGCAAATTCAGTGCTGGTCATTACCGGATAACAGTCAAGTGACTTTAAATACTCAAAGCTCAACAGATGTCCATTATGACGATACCCAACGGCTCGTTCATCTAAAGCTAGGGGAAATTTATATTGAAACCCATAAAGATAGCCACCAGCCGGTACGCCCATTTAAAGTGCAAACCAAACAAGGCGTTATTGTGGCATTGGGCACAAAATTCAGCGTTCGCCAACAAGCCTCATACATTCAGGTGGAAATAGTAGAAGGAGCGGTTCGCATTACGCCAGATAACGGTTTGCCACACATACTGCATGCTGGAGAGGCGACTCATTTCACTCAATTTGCCGTTGCCCCACAACATCCCCGTTCAACAACATCTCTAAGCTGGCTACATGGCATGATGGTAGCTGATAACTTACCGCTGGCAACAGTAGTTACTGAACTGAATCGCTATCGTTCCGGTGTCATCCGTTGTGATGATGCAGTCGCTAATCTGCGGGTTTCTGGTGCTTTTCCCATACGGGATACGGACCTGGCGCTGCATATGCTATTACAAACTTATCGGCTCTCAATACGCAGCCTGACCCGCTATTGGATTACCCTCTACTCACCCAGTTAATAAAAATAATCATTTTTACTGACACTTTTTTCAATCTCATACGGCATAGAAATATAGAAATAAAAGAAGTTTAAAAAGTTATGGAGAACTTACTGTGCCATATCATATTAACTGCCGAGATTCACAACCACGTTGGCAGAAAAAGTCTTTAGCCACACTGTTATTGCCATTAATACTGCTACCGGCATGTCCCCTTTACGCTACCACACCAGCAGATACACTCTATGCCGTTCATATTCCGCCAGGTTCATTAGGTAATTCTTTGTCCCACTTTGCGGCGCAAACCGGTACGGCGCTCTCTTTCGATCCGAATTTAACCAACGGGCTAACAGCACCTTCATTAAACGGCAGTTTCAGCGCTCATCAAGGTTTAGTACAACTGCTCACAGGCAGCCATTTACAACTGTCCCAACGTACCGATGGCAGTTATACGCTGGTAAAAATGACAAAGAATATGACCAATGAAGGTGTAATCGTACTAAACCCCCTTACGGTAGCTGGCAATCGCGGGTATTCAGGTAATGAACCATTGCGATTCGACAGTACCACCATCAAAGGCAAAGATATTGAAAAATTTGGCGTGATCCACCCCGTTGATATTTTCAAAACAACACCGGGGGTATTATCCGGCGAAGCGCGTAGTTCAGGCAGCCTGGATGTGAATATCCGGGGCTTGCAAGGACAAGGCCGAGTCCTAACCACCGTTGATGGTGCATCTAACCAGACCGCGCTATACCGCGGCTATCAAGGTGTCTCCAACCGTTCCTTTATTGATCCCGATTTCATTGGCCGGGTAGATATTAGCAAAGGCCCGACAGGAAAAGGCGGCATGGGTGCCATTGGCGGTACCGTGGAGATAAAAACCATTGAAGCCAGTGATATCCTCCTTGATGGACAAAAGGCAGGACTGCGCCTGAAAGGAAGTCTGTTGAACAACCATTCCAATCCTGACGATTATCAACGCAATGATTGGGCTTCCCCATCAAAAACCTCTCTTTTCGACGCAAAGAATCGCACCGGGAGTATTGTTTTCGCGATAGCCGAACCTTCCTATGAATTACTGTTTGGTGCTTCTCAGCGCAAGCGAGGTAATTACCATTCAGGTAAACACGGACCGGGCGCTAAGGAACGTGGCATGCCAGGCTATTTGTGTGAGAGTGATCCACAAGATTGCCGCATTCAACAATTCAGTGAACAAATGGCCGGTTATTCGCTGTACGCAATGGGAGATGCCGTCCCAAATACTTCTGAAGATAGCCAGTCATTACTGGGTAAAGGAAAAGTTCGTTTTGGTGATGGTCATGAAATCTCGGCTATCATTAGCCATTACCAAAATCTCTACGGAGAATCCTATGTCGCGGATATGGCAAACCTGAGCCAAACATTTATGATCTTGGAACAGGGGCCACTGACACGACTCAACATGAATAGACACAGCCTCAACTATAAATGGGAACCTGCGTCAAATCCCTGGATTAATTTGGATATCGGAGTATGGCAAACGCGGGTTAACGATCGCCCTCGAACCGCAAATAATGCCCTCGGTGATAAAAAATTCATGCGTACAGTAGGGATGAATTTGAGTAACACCTCATTATTTGAGCTTTCAATGCAAGATATTGAGTTAAACTACGGCGCCAGCTTTATTCGTGAACGCACTGGCCCAAGCGCAGGTAAATGGAAATATGCCGTTAATCGGGAAGGAGAGCGTAAAGAAGGCCGTTTTTTCCTAAACGGGAACTATATGCTTGCCGACCGTCTGACCTTAATGGGCGGATGGGATTTTAAATCCTACCAGATCGAAGATGACAGTCCAGCTCGTCCGGGTAGCTCTTGGTTACCACAGCTCACCTCTGGGAAAGTAAACAATAAGCGAGACCATGCTCACGGCTATTGGGTAGGTACTAAGCTTGAACTTAATCATGAAACAGCACTACATGCCAAATATGCCTATTCCCCACGTTTTCCATCAATGGTTGAAGGTATTCGTGGCTATATGATGAGTGTTGACGATCATATAAAACCTGAAATTTCAAAAAATATCGAAGTTGGGCTGACATCACGCTTCCCAAATATCATTGCTCAAAATGATAGCTTCGATATCAAAATGTCCTACTTTGATAACCGGGTAAAGGACTATATCAGCCGAGCATGGATGGATGATTACTGGAGTATGTACATCAGTAATATTAAAGAAGCAAAATTTGCCGGACTGGAATTGGCGAGTATTTACCATAGCGATCACTTTGATGCGCGTTTATCGATGAATTACTACACAAAAGTCAAATTCTGTACGGAAAATGAAGGATGCGTGGCACGTAGCCTCCCTTCGGATTATGCGACTAATCACATTCCTCCTAAATATGCGGTATCACTCGATCTGACACAGCGATTCTTAAATGACAATGTATCTGTCAACGCCAGAGTTTCCCATTATGGACAACGATCTGTGCCAGCAGGAAAACCAGGACGCGGTTCTGCTCCTTTATTGGCGCCCATTATCTGGCGACCTGCAACTGTGGCCGATATCTCTCTGACTGCCCGCATAAATAAGCATGTCGAATTTGAGTTTGGTGTGGATAATGTGTTCGACAAATATTATATCCAGCCACTTAGCCTCGGTTATATCCCTTCACCGGGAAGAACGTTTCGTGCCGGTATCACAACTTATTTTTAAATTCATTCGTTAAGCTGGTGGCATATCCATGATATGCCACTTTTTGGCAACAGAATGTAATTAGAGTAAAATCAATATATCAATATATCAATATAAAACCTCAGCATTGGTTTAAATTTTCACATAAATACAATATGCCATCAGATATTTCCAATGAAGTTAAAACAACTTTAAAAAAATATTTAAAATAGAAATAAAATGAAACTTTAAAATAATGAAATAGTTTACATGTAATTAATTGTTTTTAAATGATTGTATGTAAAAATATATATCAACCTATAGATATTTATAATATACAATCATATCTTATCGATAACTTAATTGTCATAAGTTAATTTCAAATAAAACATTATTCATTATTTTTTAAGAAGAAATAAAAACATAAACAAAAATATTAATTTTAAATAATTAAGACATTAATTATTAAATGACTATTTGGTGAATCTAAAAAATTATTTTTAACGAGGATATACATATGAAAAAAGAGCCGATTAAAACATTAAATCCAGATAATACTGAGTTATCTGTTACGGACGAAGTAGAAATCGAAAACCCTACCATCGCGGTATCTGGCATTGTCTCAGTAACGAACACCTCTGATGGTCGGATCGAGGTTTTCGGTGTAGGTGGCGATAATGCAGTGTGGCGCAATGGGCAAACGACACATACAGGTGCTTCCTGGACCGGCTGGAGCTCACTCGGTGGAAGTGTGACCAGCAAACCCGCCGCTTATCTCAATTCAGACGGTCAATTAGAAGTATTCGTACGCGGCTCCGATAATGCGTTATGGCATAACTGGCAAAATGATACCCATTCCGGCTCATGGTCCAACTGGGCCTCATTGGGTGGCGGACTTTCTAGCGGCCCAGATGTCGTGGAAAACGCTAATGGCTATATTGAAGTCTTTGTACGCGCCACTGATAACGCACTCTGGAACATCAAGAGGACGAGTCCATCATCATGGTCCTCTTGGGCCTCACTTGGTGGAACCTTGATCGATGCTTCAGCGATCAAATAATTTGGAAAGCGTTAGAATTAGCTTCGCATAAGACAAACGTAATCTTCTGGCCCGATGCATTAACGAAAATATTCACTGCGCTGCATCGGACCAGTGGTATTTAATTTTCTGGAGTTAACCCAATAGCCAGATGACGAATTGTATACTTTAATAATGATCATCAGATATTTTGAATAAAAAACAAATATAACCGTAAAAAACAGACTTAAAATAGAAAACCAAGAAAACTTTAAAATAAGAAAATAGTTTATATCTAATTAATGTTTTTTAGATATTCGTATTTAAAAATACATATCAACACATAGATCTCCATAATATAAAATCACACCCAGCAATTTAATAATTAAAGTTTAATATCAAATAAAATATTACTTATTCATTTTATGAATAAAAACATACAGAATGCAATCGGAAATATTAATGTGAAATTAAACATATTGCTTATCAAATGATTACTTAGTGAATCTAAAAATTTATGCCTAAACAGGATATATATATGAAAAAAGAATCTATTAATACATCAGCTCCAGATAATACCAAGTCATTTGTTGAAAACGAAACAGAAGTATCCAATGAAATTTCTTGGACGGCGTTACCCGGAATTATCTCGGCGGCAAACAACGCCGATGGTCGACTTGAGGTGTTCGGTATAGGCACCGACAATGCTGTATGGCACAACTGGCAAACGGTACCAAACACCGGATCTTCTTGGTCCGACTGGCACTCGCTGAATGGAGGAGCGACCAGCAAACCCGCAGTTTACATTAATTCAGACGGCAGATTGGAAGTATTCGTGCGTGGCACAGATAATGCGCTATGGCATAACTGGCAGACCGTCCCCGGTGCCGGTTGGTCAGGCTGGCAATCTTTAGGTGGTCAGATCACCAGCAACCCAGTGGTATATGTCAACTCCGATGGACGGCTTGAGGTTTTTGTACGCGGCTCCGATAATGCCCTCTGGCACATCTGGCAAACCGCTCCCCATGCCGGCCCGTGGTCTAATTGGCAGTCACTAAATGGCGTGCTCACCAGTGATCCAACAGTATATGTTAACGCCAGTGGTCGGCCTGAGGTCTTTGCGCGCAGCAACGATTACTCTCTCTGGTACATCAAGCAAACGGCTTCTCATACCTATCCTTGGACAAACTGGCAGTCACTGAGTGGTGTGATAACGAGCAATCCAGTGGTGATCAGCAACTCTGATGGTCGGCTTGAAGTCTTTGCACGCGGTTCCGATAACGCTCTCTGGCACATCTGGCAGGTCGCTCCTAACTCAGGTTGGACAAATTGGCGGTCACTGTCTGGTGCCATTACCAGCGACCCAGCGGTACATATCAACGCCGATGGCCGGCTTGAAGCCTTTGCGCGTGGCCCCGATGACGCTCTCTGGCATATCTGGCAAACGGCAGCATCGGGTTCATGGTCTGAGTGGGCTTCATTGTCAGGCGCGATTACCAGCGCTCCTGCGGTAGCGAAGAATTCTGACGGCCGGCTTGAGGTTTTTGTACGCGGTGCGGATAACGCTCTCTGGCACATTCAGCAAACTACATCATCGTCATGGTCTAGCTGGGCATCCCTCGGCGGCAACTTAATCGACGTTTCAGCCATTAAATAATCTGGAAAGATTAGCTTCACACAAGACGCGCATAACTTTCTGGCTTGATGCATTAAAGGAGAACATTCACTATGCTGCATCAGGCCAGCAGTATCTCATTTGCTGGAATCAACCCAATTCTCAACACGCAAACCAAGCATTCACTCAGACTTGCGCATGTGGTTGATGACAAAGATATAGTTTTGTCTATCCAATGTAGACTCTTGGTCGAATATACCCAAGAAGGCAATTTCAAATAAAGCCCCGTTTTATAGAATATTCATGAACTAGAATCTGTGTTTTTTTAATGCCAGTCGGCAAACTGTTCGCTTCCGCAAAGATTATCAGATGTTTTTAATGCAATTAAAACAATCATGATAAAAATATATTTTCAAATATAATAAAGATGAAACCTTAAAACAGCAAAACAGTTCATTCATAATTTATTATTTTTGAATGACCGTATGTAAAAATATATATAAACACACTAGGTTTTATAATGTAGCATCTCATCCACTTAATACTTCACGGACCATCAATCAACATCAAATAAAGCATTAATTATTTCTTCAAAGAATAAAGAGTAAAAGTGAGAATGTTGATTCACAGAATTAAACATCTTGCTTATTAAATGACTATTTAGTCAATCTAAAAAATTATTTTTAACGAGGATATATATGCAAGAAGAACCTATTAATATACCAAAGCCAGATAATACCGAGTTACTTGCTGCAAATGAGATAGCAATCGAAAACGCACCAATCGCGTTGTCTGAAATTGTCTCAGTAGTAAACACCTCCGATGGACGGCTCGAAGTTTTCGGTGTGGGCACTGATAATGCCGTGTGGCACAACAGACAAACGGCACCACACTCAGGCTCTTCCTGGTCCGGCTGGATCTCACTTAACGGAAACGTAACCAGCAAACCTGTCGTTTATATCAATACAGACGGTCGGCTAGAGGTATTCGCACGCGGCACCGATAATGCGCTCTGGCACATCTGGCAAACCGCCGCCAATGCCGGTTGGTCAAACTGGCAATCTTTAGGGGGTACAATTACTAGTAACCCCGCGGTATATGTCAACACCAATGGCCGGCTCGATGTCTTTGCACGTGGCACCGATAATGCACTTTGGCACATCTCACAAACTGCCGCTCATTCCGGTCCGTGGTCAAGCTGGCAATCTTTGAACGGTGTGATCACCAGCAACCCGGCGGTTCATATCAACTCCGACGGCCGGCTTGAAGTCTTTGCGCGTGGTACCGATAACGCACTCTGGCACATCTGGCAAACCGCTCCTGATTCCAATCAGTGGTCAGGTTGGGATTCACTCGGTGGTGTAATCACTAGCGATCCTGTCGTCATCAGCACCGCTGATGGCCGGCTTGAAGTCTTTGCGCGCGGTTCCAATAACGCACTCTACCACATCTGGCAAACCATTCCCCATGGCGGCCCGTGGTCCAACTGGGCTTCGTTGAATGGCGTGATTACCAGTGCTCCTGCGGTGGTGAAGAACTCCGATGGCCGGCTTGAAGTTTTTGTACGCGGCACCAATAATGCGCTCTACCACATCTGGCAAACGGTTTCCCATTCCGGTCCGTGGTCTAACTGGGCCACGTTAAATGGCACGATCACCAGCGCACCAACGGCAGTGGAAGACGCCGATGGTCGACTTGAAGTTTTTGCGCGTGGCACCGATAACGCACTCTGGAACATCTGGCAAGCCACACCATCGTGGTCCGCTTGGGTATCCCTCAAAGGCAGCTTAATCGACGCTTCAGCAATCAAATAATCTGGAATGAATCCAGCTTTGCACAAGACGAACGTCACCTTCTGGCCCGATACGCTAAGGAAAATATTCACTGCGCTGCATCGGGTCAGTGGTACCTAATTTGCCGGTAAAAATCTCATATTCGATACACAAACCTGGCATCGATTCGAGTTGGCATATTATCGTTGATGACAAGGAGATATTTTTGTCTATCTGAAACAGACTATTAGTCGAATATGCCTGGAAAACAACTTCAAATAGAATAACCTCTTTTAGGTACATGATTAAATCAGGATCTACGTTTCTCAATAGCCAGATTATGAATTTTGTGCTTTAATAATGATTCAATAAAATATTTTAAAAAAATTAAAAAAACATTAAACAAATATATTTAAAATAGAAACCAGCGGGGGCTTTAAAATGAAAAATAGTTTGTGAAAATTAATTCCACTTAAATAATTTCGTATAGAATAATATATAAAATATGTGATTACATAATACGAGACTATATTTAATTAACATTTTACAGCTCAATAAATAACAAAAAAACATCCACCCTTTATTTCATTAATAAAATAACATAGGAGACGAGTGAAAACATCAATATATAAATACGAATACCTCTCTCATTAAATGATTATTTTCTGAATCCTAAAAATTATTTTTAAAGAGAATATACATATGAAAAAAGAACCTATTAAAATGCCAAATCCAGATAATACCGAAGCATATGTTGCAGGTGAGGTAGAAATCGAGAACTCTGCGATAGCGTTATCTGGAATTGTCTCAGTAGCAAACAATGCCGATAATCGACTTGAGGTTTTCGGTGTAAGCACTGACAGCGCAGTGTGGCACAATTGGCAAACAGCACCGCTTCCAAACTCCTCTTGGGCCGGCTGGAACAAGTTTAACGGAGTAGTAACCAGCAAACCCGCCGTTCATCGTAATTCGGACGGTCGATTGGAAGTATTCGTGCGTGGTACGGATAATGCCCTCTGGCACAACTGGCAGACCGCCGCTGATACCAATACCTGGTCAAGCTGGCAGCCGCTGTATGGAGGTATAACCAGCAACCCTGAGGTGTGTCTCAACTCTGACGGCCGACTTGAGGTCTTTGCACGCGGCTCGGATAACGCGCTATGGCACATCTGGCAAACCGCGGCCCATACCAATTCGTGGTCAAACTGGAAATCTCTGGGCGGCACGCTCACGAGTAACCCGGCTGCACATCTCAACGCCGATGGTCGGATTGAAGTCTTTGCTCGCGGTGCCGATAATGCCCTTTGGCACATTTGGCAAACGGCTGCTCACACTGATCAATGGTCAAATTGGCAGTCACTAAAAAGTGTAATCACTAGCGACCCAGTGGTCATCAACAACTGCGATGGTCGGCTCGAAGTCTTTGCTCGCGGTGCCGATAGCACACTCCGGCACATTTCACAGATCGGTTCTGATTCCGTTTCATGGTCAAACTGGCAATGTTTGGATGGGGTGATCACTAGCGCCCCAGCGGCGGTGAAGAATATCTCCGGCCAGCTTGAGGTCTTTGCTCGCGGCGCTGATAACACGCTCTGGCGCACCTGGCAAACTTCCCATAACGGCCCGTGGTCTAACTGGAGCTCATTTACAGGCATTATCGCCAGTGCCCCAACGGTAGCGAAGAATTCAGACGGTCGGATCGAGGTCTTTGTGCTTGGCCTTGACAAAGCACTCTGGCACCTCTGGCAAACCACTTCATCAACCACATCATCGTGGACCACCTGGGCTCTCATCGGTGGTATCACCTTGATCGACGCTTCTGTGATCAAATAATTTGGAAGGAACCAACTTCTCACAAGATAAGCGTAATCTTCTGGCCCGATGCATTAAAGGAAATATTCACTGCGCTGCATCGGGCCAGTGGTACTTAATTTGCTGAAGTTAACCTAATATTCGACACGTAAGCTCAATACGGGTTCAAACTCATACATTATTGTTCATGACAAAGATATACTTTTGGTTGAATATACCCGTCATCTTTCAAGTTGCCTCTTTGTTGGCTGCACTCGCTCACCCCGGTCACATAGTTATCTATGCTCCCGGGGATTCACTCCCTTGCCGTCGCGATCCATCTTGAAATCCATAGGGTATAGAGCTCAGAAATATCCTTCCATCGAGGATTAAGCACTTCAGACAATGGGCGGGGATGACTAAGCAAATAGGTAATGAACCCATTAAAGATAGAACGATCTATTCCCCGCGTTTCAAGCAACATCTTGACGTCGAAGAGATCACGTGGATGCTGGCGATCTAACGCTGCACATAATTTACCACCATAGAGATCAGCAATCGAAACAACCTGAATAGAAGCAAAACCAAATTCATCTTCTACAGCCTCAACAACATCACGCTCCTGAGGTGAATACAGCGTACCGCGCGCAACCGGTGAGACTTCAATTTTTATCTGCGCATGTTGAGAAGTAACAATAATGCGCATTTCATCAGAATTATTGGCTTGTAGTGATGCAAAAATCCCCACTTGTTGTTGGAGTAAAGTGGCAATCCTAGTTAATGCCGCTCGAACATTAGGTAACGCTAACTCCCTGCTTTCCAGCGGTATATAAACCAGATCAATATCAACTGACAAACGGGGAAAATCACGTACAAACAAATTAATCGCCGTCCCACCCTTCAACGCAAAACAGTTCTCTGTTGCCACCACAGGCAGTACACTCATCAACAACACTACTTGTCGGTAATACGGAGAATATTTATCCATGAAATAATCCATTATTAAAATACTTTTCCGGAACCGTAATCTGATACCGTTTATCCAACTTTCCTCCTAACACGACTTGACGCTTCCCTGCTCCTAAATCAATTTTAGTTTTATCAATACGCTTAGCCCATACATGGGCATAATAATCGGTCAAAAAAAGATATAAACGGTTAGTTTGGATCGCATGGCTGGAATGAAGGAGTATTTCTACTTTGCGCGGTCTAAGGTTAACTAAACCTTGGAAAAGTTCCGCAGCATGTTCAAAAGAAAACGATACAGGCACAGCATCTAAAACTTCGTAAGCAGCTAATTCAGGCATGCTGGCTTTTAGCTGGTTTCCTTTGATTTCAACTTCTGTCAGATATTTCTCATCAAGTAGAGACAACTTCTGGTTAGACAGCAAAAACCAGTCAACATTGGGAAATTCTTTAAACCACCTCGGCAACGCAGCTTTATCTTCCACACAGAGTCAAATTAACCAGACCAAAATTACAGCTAAATTTGCGAATTGCTTCCAGATTTTACTTGTGTAAGTTTAAAGCTTGGTGCGATACCATAACGAAAGAATTGATTCACAAACTTAACTAAGACCACTGCATGATTAATACAGAAACCTTCGACACCCACACGCCCATGATGCAGCAATATCTCCGCCTTAAAGCACAGCATCCTGATATCCTGCTGTTTTACAGAATGGGGGATTTCTATGAGCTCTTTTATGACGATGCCAAAAAGGCTGCAAAATTGCTGGATATTTCCCTGACCAAACGAGGTCAATCAGCCGGCAATCCTATCCCTATGGCAGGCGTGCCACATCATGCAGTAGAAAACTATCTAGCTAAGCTGGTTCAATTAGGTGAATCAGTCGCTATCTGTGAGCAAATTGGCGATCCTGCCACCAGCAAAGGCCCAGTTGAACGTAAAGTTGTTCGCATCGTTACCCCCGGCACCGTGACAGATGAAGCGTTATTGCAGGAACGGCAAGATAATCTGCTGGCGGCTATTTGGCACGATAATCAAGGATTTGGCTATGCCACACTAGACGTGACATCTGGCCGCTTCCAAATATCTGAAATGGCAGAGCTGGAAACGATAGCCGCTGAATTGCAACGTAGCCGCCCTGTTGAATTACTCTATCCTGAAAGTTTTGAGCATATGGTGCTGATTGAAAATTTTCATGGCCTGCGCCGTCGCCCTTTATGGGAATTTGAGCTGGATACCGCAAAACAGCAATTGAACTTGCAATTTGGTACCCGTGATCTCGTCGGTTTTGGTGTGGAAAAAGCAGCACTTGCTCTGCGTGCCGCTGGTTGCCTGTTGCAATATGTCAAAGATACTCAACGCACGGCGCTGCCACATATCCGTGGCATTACGATGGAACGTCAGCAAGATACGGTTATTATGGATGCCGCAACCCGTCGTAATCTGGAACTGACACAAAATCTGTCTGGCAGTACAGATAATACTCTCGCTTCTGTTCTTGATCTGTGTGTTACCCCAATGGGTAGCCGAATGTTGAAACGCTGGTTGCATGCGCCTGTCAGGGACCGCCAGATATTAGAAAATCGTCAACAAGCTATTGCTACCTTGCAGGAAATTGGCTTGGAGTTGCAGCCATTTTTGCTACAGATAGGTGATCTCGAACGTGTACTAGCACGCTTGGCTCTACGCTCTGCTCGGCCAAGGGATCTGGCAAGAATGCGCCATGCATTCCAGCAATTACCGGATATCCATCAAGTTATGGACTCCTCAGATTCCCCTTATATCAAGCAATTGCAGAAAAATATCGGCAGGTTTGATGAATTACAGGAATTGCTTGAAAAAGCGATTGTAGAAACACCTCCGGTATTAGTTCGGGATGGTGGCGTAATCGCACCGGGTTATAACAGTGAACTGGATGAGTGGCGCACACTGGCTGATGGTGCCAGTAACTATCTGGAACAACTGGAAATCCGTGAACGAGAAAAGCTGGGTCTTGATACTCTGAAAGTCGGCTTTAATGGTGTTCATGGCTACTATATTCAAGTCAGCCGAGGGCAGAGCCATCTGGTGCCAATTCACTACGTCCGCCGCCAGACACTGAAAAATGCTGAGCGTTATATCATCCCTGAGCTAAAAGAATATGAAGATAAGGTTCTGACCTCTAAAGGGAAATCTCTGGCAATAGAGAAAGCGCTTTACGAAGAATTATTCGATCTACTGCTGCCTCATTTGGCCGAATTACAAACCAGCGCCGAAGCACTGGCTGAACTTGATGTATTGGCAAATCTGGCAGAACGCGCTGAAACCCTGAATTATGTTTGCCCAACATTGAGCGATAAACCGGGAATCCAAATCACTGGTGGTCGTCATCCGGTTGTTGAGCAAGTTCTGAGTGAACCATTTATCTCAAACCCACTCTCTTTATCTTCACAGCGGCGTCTGTTGATTATTACCGGCCCAAATATGGGCGGTAAAAGTACCTATATGCGTCAGGCGGCGCTTATTACACTTCTGGCCTATATCGGTAGCTTTGTACCGGCTGAAAAAGCGGTCATCGGCCCAGTTGATCGTATATTCACCCGTGTAGGTGCTTCCGATGATCTGGCATCCGGCCGTTCAACCTTTATGGTGGAAATGACCGAAACCGCCAATATCTTGCACAATGCGACAGAACAAAGTTTGGTATTGATGGATGAGATTGGTAGAGGAACATCAACCTACGATGGCCTTTCTCTGGCATGGGCATGTGCAGAAAATCTGGCAAACCGCATTAAAGCAATGACTCTGTTTGCTACTCACTATTTTGAGCTGACCACGTTGCCGGAAAAACTTGAAGGCGTGGTTAATATTCATCTGGATGCGGTAGAGCATGGAGATACCATCGCATTTATGCACAGCGTGCAAGAAGGCGCAGCCAGTAAGAGTTACGGATTGGCAGTTGCTTCTCTCGCTGGCGTTCCACGTGAAGTGATTAAACGGGCTCGCCAGAAACTTAAAGAGCTGGAATCGCTATCCAACCATGCAACAGCAAGTCATGTCGATACACCACAACTTGCACTACTAACAGAAGAGACATCACCGGCGATTGAAGCATTGGAAAATCTCAATCCAGACTCACTGACTCCGCGTCAAGCATTGGAATGGATTTATCGGCTAAAAGATATGGTGTAAGAACATGTTTGACAAAAGCCTCTTACAACCGATATACCATTTTTTGCAATGTGAAACCCCGGATTTGTGGGTAGATAAAGCAAAACAGCCTGAAAATTTACCTATGCTTTTACGGGATCATCTATTATGCGAACTGAAAGCAGCACAGAGCGCTATGTTTTTGATCCGCAAGTATGCCGTAGATCAGCGAAGTGAGGATACACTTCTGGCATGGTTTAAACCTTATGAAGATTTTGCTTACAAGAAAATTGGCGCTCTCAATTCATTAAGAGGCCAAAACCAAGCGACCAAACAGATCACCGCCAAAGCTAATTCACCTTATAGCCAGGATCTGATTGATAAAATGGTACTGCTGATTAAAGAAGAGTTGCATCACTTCTATCAAGTGCTAGAAATCATGGACGCACGCAATATCAGCTATGAAAGCATCACTGCCAGCCGTTATGCCAAAGGCATGCTCAGCCATATCATCAACCATGAACCTTATACATTGGTCGATAAGCTGATTATCGGCGCTTATATTGAGGCGCGTTCTTGTGAACGTTTCGCCAAACTTGCCCCTCATTTAGATGAAGATCTGAGTAAATTTTATATCTCTCTGCTTCGCTCTGAAGCACGTCACTACCAAGACTATCTTTCACTAGCGCAATCTATTGCTAATGAAGATATTACCGAACGGGTAAACTATTTTGGCCGAGTTGAAGCTGAATTGATTCAAAATCCAGATAGCGATTTTAAATTCCACAGTGGCATTCCTGTAATCTGAACTGAATGTATAACCCTATGGATTTCAAGATGGATCGCGACGGCAAGGGAGCGAATCCCCGGGAGCATAGATAACTATGTGACCGGGGTGAGTGAGCGCGGCCAACAAAGAGGCAACTTGAAAGATGACGGGTATAGATTGAAAGGTGAGCTTATACTCACCTTTCAGGCCAATGACAAAACAATTGAGATAGCTCAGAATTAGGGATATTGAAATATGTTAATCAAGCTATGTGCAATCGATGAAGGTGAGACACATCGATATGCTGTTTTGCCTGCCATAACTCATAGTCTACCTGCATCCCCATCCAAACTTGAGGTGAACTGCCAATAACAACAGACAATTTCAGTGCCATTTCTGGCGAAACATCAGACTTACCAACAACCAAGCATTGCACAGTTGATGGCGCTACACCCAGTGCCTTAGCCAAGCCTCTGGCGCTCAAATTCAGAGCCTCCATAGCCTCTTTAACTAATATTCCGAGATGCGGGGGGTTATACATCATAACCATTAGTGGTAATCCTCATCGTTCACAATATATAGACATCACCACCACACAACTTCCCGAAAAAGGGAATCAGGAAAGAAGTTAAAAAAGGGCGTTAATCACATCACTGCAATTTAAATATCAGAAATCTTTGATTGAAATTTACTATCATCATCTAAGACAAAATTAGGGAATCCTACCGGGTACTGAAGAACTTGATAATACCAAGCATCAACAATGCAAAAATACGAGCAACTGTTCTTCAGAACCCAAGTAGCCAAACTATTCAACAATTAAGTACGGAATAACGCTTCAATATTCAAACCTTGAGTTTGCATAATATCTTTCAGACGTCGCAAACCTTCGACTTGGATCTGACGCACTCTTTCCCTTGTCAAACCGATCTCTTTGCCCACATCTTCCAACGTTTCAGCCTCATATCCCAAAAGACCAAAACGACGCGCTAATACTTCACGTTGCTTCGAATTCAACTCAAACAACCACTTGACGATACTCTTTTTCATATCGTCTTCCTGTGTTGTTCCCTCCGGCCCACTTTCATTCTCATCCGATAAAACATCCAATAGCGCTTTATCAGAATCACTGCTAATAGGGGTATCAACCGAAATGATACGTTCATTCAATCGCAACATACGGCTTACGTCATCAACCGGTTTATCCAGCTGCTCTGCTATCTCTTCCGGGCTAGGTTCATGATCCAATTTATGGGCAAGTTCTCTCGCTGTACGCAAGTAGACGTTGAGCTCTTTAACAATATGGATTGGCAACCGAATAGTACGGGTTTGATTCATAATCGCCCGTTCAATGGTTTGCCGAATCCACCATGTTGCATAGGTAGAAAACCTGAACCCGCGCTCCGGGTCAAATTTTTCAACAGCACGGATAAGGCCAAGATTACCTTCTTCAATTAAATCAAGAAGAGCTAAGCCTCTGTTACTGTAACGGCGGGAAATTTTGACAACCAATCGCAAGTTACTTTCGATCATTCTCTGGCGGGCAAGAACATCACCACGTAATGCCCGCCTTGCGAAAAAAACCTCTTCTTCCGCCGTCAGCAAAGGAGAAAAACCAATCTCGCCGAGATAAAGCTGTGTTGCATCAAGAACCCGCTGGCTCATGCCCTGCAATACATCTAAATCATTCTCAAAATCAGTTAGATCATCCCCATTGTTCTTCAATAATTTCTCATCGAAGTCGTCAGCTTCAATACCACTTTCATCTAAATCCGCATCATCATACAACTCGTTAACTTTCAGCGTATTTTGGCTCATAAGCTGCCCCTACCCATGATAATGCAGGCAGAATTCAGCACTCTGCCCAGTTTATCGCTGCGGAAGATAACGCAGCGGGTTTACGGATTTTCCCTTGTAACGAATTTCAAAGTGTAATCTTACAGAGCTGGTACCCGTGCTACCCATAGCGGCAATTTTTTGCCCAGCCTTGATATCCTGTTGCTCACGAACCAGCATTGTATCGTTATGAGCATAGGCACTCAGGTAGTCATCGTTATGTTTTATAATTATCAGATTTCCATATCCACGTAAGGCATTTCCGGCGTAGACAACTCGACCACCTGCTGTTGCAAATACTGACTGGCCCCTGCTACCTGCAATATCAATCCCTTTGTTACCCCCTTGGGTATCAGAGAAACTCTCAATCACTTTACCTTCAGCCGGCCACATCCAACTGCTGACAGCGCTGTTTCCACTGCTTGCGGTTGTCGTCGGTGATTCTAAATACGTATCGTTTACTGTTGATGTAGTTGCCCGTGGCAACATTTTTACACTCTTTTGCTTCCCGGAATTTGCAGGATACGCATTAGTTGATTGAGAATCAACCAGGGTTGTTTGAATTTGATTATGGTTATAAGTGGTTAACATCCCGCTACTACCGGTCCTCAAAGTCTGCCCCACCGTCAAACTGTAAGGCTCTGAAATATTATTTTTGCTTGCAAGATCACGAAAATCACTACCTGTGATCCAGGCAATATAAAACAGAGTATCACCATGCTTGACTGTATAAGTACTGCCGTTATAGCTACCTTTAGGAATACTGTCATAATCACGGTTATAAACGATTTTCCCCTGCAAATTGCTATCAGACTCACTCATCGACGAAGGTGAAGATGGCATTGGCGTAGATACAGCAGCATGGCCGGGAGATATTACCGGATAACGACTCCCGCTGCTTTGTTTTTGATCAATACTAGTGATAGGTGCAGGACGAGTTGGTGTATTTGTACAGCCTACTAACCAGACTCCCATCAATAAACACGTTACAATCCGCTGTATTTTTTTCATTGGGCTTCCCGAATTCATATTTCCTTCCCCCATAACGGCAAAGATAAGCGTAAAAAATTAATAATTCTTAAAGGTTATACATAACCACAAAAATCTCGAAACGAAAATAATTTCGCTTATTAAAGCAAATATAACCATTAATTGAAAAATAGTTGCAATAGACTATGAATTTAAGCCAGTTCCCCTTGCACAAGGGGCACAAAACGCACAGCTTCGATCACTTCACTATGAAAACCATTGCCATGACGTTTCATGGATTTAAGAATTTGTGTATGCTCGCCAACGGGCAAAACCATCACACCACCATCAGCAAGCTGAAGCATCAATTCTTGTGGGATATACGGAGGCGCAGCGGTCACAATAATAGCATCAAATAACCCACGCGACGGCCATCCTTGCCAACCATCCCCATGACGGGTTGAAACATTATGCAAATCAAGCTGTTTCAATCTCCGTTTAGCCTGCCACTGTAAGCCCTTGATCCGTTCTACCGAGAAAACATGTTTGACCAAATGCGCTAATATTGCTGTCTGATAACCAGAGCCAGTACCAATTTCCAAAACCTTAGCATCCGGTGTTAACTGAAGCAGCTCAGTCATACGGGCAACAATATAAGGCTGAGAAATCGTTTGCCCATAACCAATAGGCAAGGCCGTATTTTCATACGCTTTATGTGCCAGTGCTTCATCGACAAAACGTTCTCTAGGCACGGCAGAAATGGCGGCCAGTAAACGTTCATCATCTATTCCCTGCTGGCGTAATTGTGTCAGCAAATTTTTCATTGCCCGACTCAGCATTCTCCATCAACCTCAGCTTTAGCTAACCAATCTCTTACTAACGCCTGCGCTTTATACGCAGTCAGATCTACCTGTAATGGCGTAATAGATACATATCCCTGTTCCACCGCCGCAAAATCTGTTTCAGGACCAGCATCATATTTATCTCCCGGTGGCCCCAACCAATAAAGCATGTTACCTTTCGGATCTTGCATAGAATAAACTTCTTCCGCGGCATGACGGCTACCACAACGTGTCACCCGAAAACCTTTAATGTGCTCAAGTGGCAGATCAGGAACATTCACATTTAAAATATTACCTGCTCTCAAAGGCGTTGTTTGTAGCATCTGTAGTAAACGACATGTGATTTCTGCCGCTGTTTCATAATGCAATTCGCCATCAAGTGAAATAGCCAATGCCGGCAACCCCAGATGACGACCTTCCATCGCAGCCGCAACCGTACCGGAATAAATCACATCATCCCCAAGGTTAGGGCCACGATTAATACCAGAAACAACAATTTCAGGGCGCGGAAGAACCAGCCGATTAACACCGAGATAAACACAATCTGTTGGTGTGCCGCCCAATACCGAAATATCACCATTCTCCAGCGTATTAACACTTAATGAACGATCAAGGGTCAATGCATTAGATGCACCACTCCGATTACGATCAGGAGCAACAACCTGCACATGATAACTTTCACGCAATGCAGCCGCCAAAGCCTGAATCCCTGGAGCGGTCACACCATCATCATTACTCAACAATATTCGTAACATTATTTTGATCCTGATTGATTATTTCCCTGACCACACTGGTAGCAAAACTGCCAGCAGGCAACCAGAAACTGATTTTTACCGTGTCATTATCTTGCCATTGCCAATTCAGATTCTGAGGCTGCACCAGAATCGCCCTACGAGAACCTTCCACCCTTTCACGCTTGATAAGTTCCCACAACGATTCATAAGGCTGCAAATATTGCCGTTCAAAATCCACAGCTTGGTGCTGTGTTCCCAATTCACTGTCACCAGGCAGCGGTGCTGTTATTTGTAATTCTCCATCAATCACCCGCTGTTGCAATAAAGGCAATTCAGCTTCGTCAGCAACAAACCAACTACCACGCCCTGTTAATTGTAGGGCGTCACCCTTCATTACCTGTTGTTGCTGTTTCAGAGCAACCCGCGCACTGGCTACCGCATTAAACATAGCACTACGACTAGCTGACAGATAAAAACTGCGTTTATTTCTCTCTTTTACTCGGATTTCATTATTTGCCCAACGCTGCGCTTGAATCAGATTCTGTCCATCCCGACCAAAACGCTGTTCACCAAAATAGTTAGGCACACCACTTTGCTGAATCAACTGTAGTCTGTTTTCAACCACTTGGTGATGACTGATTTCCCGCAAAATAAGTGTAAATGAGTTTCCTTTCAATGCGCCAATGCGCAATTTACGTTTCTGACGAGCTGTCGTCAGAACTTCACATCCCTCAAGCTGAAACGAGGCAAAATCAGGATCTTGTTTGCCCGGTAAGTGCAAACAAAACCACTGTTCTGTCACTGCATTACGGTCTTTTAAACCAGCATAACTGACCGATCTAGACGGTATACCAGCGAAACGAGCGAGGTTATCTGCAACAAATTGAGTATTACAACCCGTTTTACGAATATGCACCATTAAGTGCTCACCTTCTCCATCAGGAGAAAATCCCAAATCTTCACAGACAATAAAATCTTCCGGCGAAGCCTTTAATATCCCCGTCGCTTCCGATTGCCCATACAGCCAATTTAATTCAGCCAATACCATCAATTATTCCTTAACCAGCAAAGCAACCGCTTCGCAAGCAATACCTTCTTTACGCCCAACAAATCCCAATTTTTCGGTGGTTGTGGCTTTAACATTAATATCATCAATGTGACATTGCAGATCTTCTGCCAGATTGACTCTCATTTGTGGAATATGCGGCAACATTTTGGGTGCTTGAGCGATAATCGTAATATCCAGATTGCCAATCCGATACCCCTTTTCTCTGATACGTGAATAGGCTTCGCGCAATAATTTACGGCTATCCACCCCTTTAAACGCCGGATCAGTGTCTGGGAATAATTTCCCGATATCGCCCAATGCCGCAGCACCTAACAAAGCATCCGTTGCTGCATGGAGAGCAACATCACCATCGGAATGCGCTAACAACCCTTGTTCATAAGGAATACGAACACCACCGATAATAATCGGTCCTTCACCACCAAATTTATGTACATCGAAACCGTGTCCGATCCTCATGATGTCTGTTCCTTTATTTTCTAGACAGATAAAATTCTGCCAATGCCAAATCCTCAGGACGCGTGACTTTTATATTGTCCGAACGCCCGTTAACCAACACCGGTTGATAACCACAATATTCCAGTGCGGAAGCTTCATCTGTAATATTAGCGTGTTGAGAAAGTGCTTTTGATAAACAATCCCTTAGTAACATCAACGGAAAAAACTGCGGTGTCAGTGCATGCCAGAGACCTTGCCGTTCTACTGTATGGTCAATAATCTGACCAACCCGTCCGCGTTTCATCGTATCGCGGACCGGCGATGCCAGAATACCACCGCATGCCATATTTCCCTGTTCATCGGCTTCTGCTAATTGTAACAAACGGTCAAGATCGTCATGGTGTAAACAAGGGCGGGCCGCATCATGCACTAAAACCCAGCAATGATCATTGCCAGTCAAATGAACCAGATGATTTAAACCAGCCAGCACAGAATCTGCTCGCTGTTCACCACCAGTTACCGTAGTAATGCGCGAATCTGATGCAACCTCAAGGGATTGAAACTGTGTGTCCGCGGGATTTAAAACAATCACAACATGCTGAATACGGGGATGAGCAAGTAATGCAGCCAAGGTGTGCTCAATAATAGTCTTTCCAGCAATAGACAGGTATTGCTTTGGGCAATCCGAATTCATTCGGCTACCAATACCCGCTGCTGGTACCAAAGCAATAATATCAGCACAGGAACGAAGTAATAGATTGTTCATTTTAATTATTGAGTATTATTTGGAGTCGAGGGACGCGAAGTGTTTTCTTTAGATTTATCAACGATTAAACGATAGAAAGTTTCACCCGGTTTGATCATACCCAATTCACTACGGGATCGCTCTTCGATAGCTTCTTGTCCACCCGTAAGATCATCAATTTCCGCCGATAACTGATCGTTACGCGCTTTAAGTTTGCTGTTATTACGCTCTTGCATCGCAACATCATTCTTAACCCGCACATAATCATGAATGCCGTTTTTACCAAGCCACAGTGAATACTGTAGCCATCCAAGTAAAACCAGCAATAGTAGCGTCAGTTTACCCATTTCCGCCCCCTAAAATATCTGTCAATCATCCCATAACTCAAAGAATGACGCCACTATCACAAAACAGGGTATGAGAAAAATAGTTGAATGCAGCTATTTTACACAAGCACATCACTGAAAACGCAATAATGTGCTTTTTGTTGACGTTATCCGTGATGAATCATTGAGCGTATAATGCCGCTCTTTTCCAATTCCACCAGCAACTGGGCCACGGAGATTTCAACGGATTGCTGGCCTGGAAGATAAATTTCCGGGTTATCGGGAACCTCATAGACTGAATCAATCCCCGTGAAATGACGAATTTCACCGGCACGGGCTTTTTTGTACAATCCTTTCGGATCACGGGATTCACAAATTTCCAGTGGTGTATCGACAAAAACTTCAATAAATTTCCCCGGTTCCAACAGTTCACGAACCTTTTTCCGCTCTGCTTTATGAGGGGAGATAAAAGCCGTCAGCACGACTAAACCCGCATCGACCATCAAACTGGCAACTTCACCCACACGGCGGATATTTTCCTGCCTATCCTGTTCAGAGAAACCCAAATCACTACAAAGGCCATGACGCAAGTTATCACCATCAAGCAAATACGTTTTTATTCCCCGTTGAAACAGGGCCTGCTCTAAAGCCCCGGCCACAGTGGATTTCCCTGAACCCGATAAACCAGTGAACCAAATAACCAATGCAGGATGCCCATTTTCAATCTCCCGCTGCGCTCTGGTCAGTTGATGTGGATGCCAGACAATATTTTCTGATGGCAAATTTTCAATGTCTGCCACTTTATTTACCTCCCAGTAAATCTCTGGCTCCCCAATGAGGGAAATGACGACGAATCAACCGATTCAATTCCAGTTCAAATTCGCTGAATTCTTTTGGCCCTTCATAAACATCTGTCTGAATTTCACGTACCAACCCCGCACCAACAGTGACATTAGTCAGTCGATCAATCAAAATAATGCCGCCAGTGTCGCTATTTTGCTGATAGCTATCGAGCATTAATGGTTCTTCAAAAGAAAATTCCACCGATCCAATGGCATTTAATGGTAAATCAACAGTCACCCGCTGTGTCAGGTGAGTAATATCCACTTGATATTGAATGTTCTCAACTTTCCCACGACTCTTTTTACCCGCCACTTTGATATCAAGGTTCTGCCCCTGCACCAAAGGCTGTTCAGACATCCATACCACATCCACCAGCGCATGCCGGGTAACCATCATCTCATCATCGGCAGAAATCAGGAGATCACCTCGGCTGATATCAATTTCGTCTTTCAGCACCACCGTAATGGTTTCACCCGGAACAGCAAAATTCAAATCACCATTAAAAGTCACTATCCGCTCCACCTGAGAGCAGATACCGGATGGCATGATTTTAACTTTCTGCCCTTTACGTAAAATCCCAGACGAAAGTGTGCCACTGTAACCACGAAAATCGAGATCAGGCCGGCTAACATACTGTACCGGGAAGCGCAGTAACTGCTTCGAGGCTTCCTTTTTTACATCAACTGCTTCAAGGATATCCAACAACGTTGGTCCTTCATACCAATCCATATTACGACTTCTAGTGACAATATTATCGCCATCAAGTGCAGAGATTGGGACAAAATGAACGTCCAAATCTATCGGCAATTGGGCAGCGAAATTCATATAATTCTGTTTGATCTGATCAAAAACTTCCTGACGATATTCCATCAAATCCATTTTATTCACCGCTACCACCAAATGGCGAATACCTAGCAATGTACTGATAAAACTGTGACGACGGGTCTGCTCCTGAACACCTTTACGCGCATCAATCAACAGAATAGAGAGATCACAGGTCGATGCACCCGTTGCCATATTACGGGTGTACTGCTCATGTCCCGGTGTATCAGCAATGATAAATTTGCGTTTTTCTGTTGAAAAATAACGATAAGCCACATCAATGGTGATACCCTGTTCGCGCTCTGCGGCAAGACCATCCACCAATAAAGCCAGATCTAATTTTTCACCCTGAGTACCGATACGTTTACTGTCATTCTGCAATACTGAAAGCTGATCTTCGTAGATCTGACGGGTATCATGTAACAAGCGTCCAATCAGAGTACTTTTGCCATCATCCACGCTGCCACATGTCAGGAAACGCAGTAATCCTTTCTCTTGTTGAGCGTGCAGATAAGCTTCTACGCCGCCCTGTTGTTTAATTTGATGAGCAATAGTTTCATTCTGTGCAAGTGCTGACATGGTTGTTCTCCTTAGAAATAACCTTGACGTTTTTTCAGTTCCATAGAAGCAGATTGATCACTATCAATCAGCCGCCCTTGCCGTTCACTTGTCGTCGATATCAGCATCTCTTCAATAATTTCCGGCAATGTTTCAGCATCAGATTTCACTGCTCCCGTCAGCGGCCAACAACCAAGAGTACGGAAACGAACTTTGCGCTGGCTGATAACCTCACCAGGTTTCAGATCGATCCGATTGTCATCAACCATAATCAGCGTACCCTCACGCTCCAATACCGGGCGTAATTTGGCAAAATAAAGAGGAACAATATCAATTTGCTCCAAATAGATGTATTGCCAAACATCCAGTTCAGTCCAGTTAGACAATGGGAATACGCGAATACTTTCACCTTTGTTGATCTGGCCGTTGTAATTACGCCACAATTCAGGACGCTGGTTTTTAGGGTCCCAACGATGTGAACGATCACGGAAGGAATAGATCCTCTCTTTGGCACGTGATTTCTCTTCATCACGACGAGCACCGCCGAAAGCGGCATCAAAACCATATTTATCCAGCGCCTGCTTTAACCCTTCGGTTTTCATGATGTCAGTATGTTTGGCACTACCATGCACAAATGGATTGATTCCCATTGCTTCCCCTTGCGGGTTGCGATACACCAATAGTTCAAAGCCGTAATTCTTAGCAGTACGATCACGAAACTCGTACATTTCACGAAATTTCCAGCCCGTATCCACGTGCAGCAAAGGAAACGGCAATGTTCCCGGATAGAACGCCTTGCGTGCAAGATGAAGCATGACCGAAGAATCTTTACCGATAGAGTAAAGCATCACTGGGTTTTCAAACTCGGCGGCCACTTCCCGTATAATATGAATACTTTCAGCTTCAAGTTGCTGCAAGTGTGTCAATCTTTTCTCATCCATTACAACTCCTTATGCAAAATCGACTACTGCCGGACGGCTTATCTTGGCAATAGACTGCTGCCCAAACCAAGCTATCTGATGGTGGAGTTGAGCCACCTCTCCCACCACCAGTAAGGCCGGCGACGGTGCCCTCTGTGCTAACTGTTCCAGTTCAAGCAAAGTGCCGGTTAACACTTGCTGCTCTAGACGAGTACCACCACCAATGACGGCTACTGGTGTCTCTTTCGCTCGCCCATGTAAAATTAATTGATGACTTATCAAGGCTGCCTTTACCGTCCCCATATAAATCACCAGAGTCTGATTGCCTCTGGCTAAAGCTGGCCAATCCAACTCATTACCCTTTTCTCGACAATGACCAGTAATAAAAGTGATACTCTGTGAATGTTCCCGATGAGTTAGCGGAATTCCTGCATAAGCCGCCGCCCCGATGGCGGCGGTAATGCCCGGTACAACCTGAAAAGGGATACCTGCCGATGCTGCAACTTGTAGTTCTTCACCGCCACGGCCAAAAATAAAGGGATCACCGCCTTTAAGACGAACCACTTTTTTCCCCTGTCCGGCAAATTTCACAATCAATCGGTTAGTTTCCTCTTGAGAAACAGAGTGATTACCCGCTCTTTTGCCAACGCAAATTTTATCTGCATCACGGCGAACCAGATCCAGTACATCACTGCTCACCAAATGATCATAAAGCACTACATCTGCCTGCTGAATAACCTGTAACCCCTTTAACGTCAGCAATCCCGGATCACCAGGACCAGCCCCAACCAAAGCCAGTTCTCCCTGCGAATCAGACTGTTCTAGTTGTTGCTCAAGCTGTTTTTCCGCCTGTTGGATCTGACCGTTTGCAACCAACATAGCGAAACGACCATTGAAAGCCTGTTCCCAAAAAGAACGACGCTGGCGCATGGAAGTTAATCGCTGTTTTACTCGATCACGCCAATTCCCGGCGATGTTTGCCATCATGCCAAGGCTGGAAGGCAGTAACGCTTCCAATTTCTCGCGGATTAAACGCGCCAATACTGGCGCTTTTCCCGCCGATGAAATCGCCACCAAAACCGGAGAGCGGTCAATAATTGATGGAAAAATAAATGAGCAATGAGCTTGATCATCAACCACATTGACCAAAACACTGCGCCTATTCGCCTCAGCAAAAACCCGATGATTCAGAATATAATCATCAGTCGCAGCAATGACCAAAAAGATGCCATCAAGATATTCAGGCTGGAATTCTTCCTTATACCATTCCAACTCACCAGCTTGATAACGCTGTTGTAATTCAGAGCACAATTCAGGCGCTACAACTTGTAATAATGCACCTGCCCGTAGTAGTAGAGTCGCCTTACGTGCGGCCACTTCTCCACCACCGACAAGCAATACAAGCCGCCCTTTTAGCTCAACAAATATCGGTAAGTAATCCACGATTGCCCTTGATATCCAGTGAAATATTTATAAGTACTGAAACTGTTTCGAATGAATATATGAGTCGGCGGTAAAGTTATAAAATGACAAAAAGGAATTAATTGTTCTGTAATGGAATATAGCCAACCTCTCTAGAACAGGGCTATACTCCGCGCTACCCCGAATCATTTGGGGAGCGATTACATTGTGCAGCAGCCGAGCATCAGATTTCGGTGATCGCGTTCATCATTGAAACTTTAAATGAACGAATAAAACATACATAAAAATCCACTGCAAAAAAGACTAAATTGTTTTTCAGACTATATTATATTAATCATCACCCTCGCCCCAAAGCAAAGCGAGGGCTTTATTATCAATCCCATTCAGTAAATACCGGATTTTTAATTCTCATGTAACCCACATTCTCGCTTCAAGCCAAAAAAACGGGTTTGTTCTTCACTCATGCCCGGTTCCCATTTTTGGGTTGTATGGATGTCACCAACAGAGAGATAACCTTGTTCCCATAATGGATGATATTCCAAGCCATGCTTTGTCAGATATTGATGCACACGCCGGTTATCCCAGTCGATAATCGGCAAAATCTTAAATACTCCCCGCTGTACAGCCAGAACCGGTAATTTTGATCGACTTTCAGATTGCTGACGGCGTAAACCAGCAAACCAACTTTGTGCTCTCAGATTTTTCAAAGCTCGATTCATTGGTTCAACCTTATTAATCTGATTGTAACGCTCTATTCCCTCTACGCCTTGTTCCCACAATTTCCCATAACGAGCCTCTTGCCAAGCCGGAGAATACTCAGCACTGAATACTTGCAAATTCAGTTTCAACTGCGTTGTGAGTTTATCTATGAATTGATAAGTTTCAGGGAATAGATAACCCGTATCAGTAAGAATGACCGGAATATCAGGATATTCTTGTGTCACTAAATGAAGACATACCGCCGCTTGAATACCAAAACTGGAGGAAAGAACAAACTCCCCTGGCAAATTTTCCAATACCCAGTTTACCCTCTGGTGAGCATCCATCATTTCAAGCCGAAGATTAATCTCAGCCAATGATTGCTCTTGCTGTTCAGCAGTCATACTAACAAATTGAGACAAGCTGAATTGGCTCATACCGCCTCCTGCCAATCGTAAAAATCGCGGGCTGAATCCAGTACCGGTTTGATAATATCCGTGCGGATCAGGAAATCACCAAAACCTTCATTTGGCTGCCGACCTATCGCCCAACGCCCAATAAGTTCATCCATGATGGATAAGATCTCTTGTGAGCTGATATTTTCTTTATACATGCGTGGAATACGGGTACCAATCCGATTACCACCAAGATGAAGGTTATAACGATCAAGCGCTTTGCCGACTAGCCCTACCTCCGCCAACATCGCTCTACCACAACCATTCGGACAACCCGTCACCCGCAAAACAATATGTTCATCACCAATACCGTGTTTATTCATCAATTGTTCAACATGAGTGACAAACTCCGGTAAAAAACGTTCAGCCTCAGCCATTGCCAATGGGCACGTTGGGAAAGAGACACAAGCCATTGAATTTTCACGCTGAACTGTGGTTTTATCGTCAATCAATCCATGCTGACGGGCGATGGTTTCAATGCGTTGTTTCTCACTTTCAGGAATACCAGCAATGATTAAGTTCTGGTTGGCCGTCAGGCGAAAATCCCCTTTATGTATTTTTGCAATTTCAGCAACACCGCTTTTCAGCGGCTTGCCGGGGTAGTCCAAAAGGCGACCATTCTCGATAAACAGCGTCAAATGCCATTTATCATCGATGCCTTTCAGCCAGCCAATTTGATCACCTCGACCAGTAAATTCATAAGGTCGGATTGCCTCAAATTTCACGCCAGCGCGTCTCTCTACCTCTTCTTTAAAAGTATCAACTCCAACCCGCTCCAACGTATATTTGGTTTTGGCATTTTTACGCTCAGTCCGGTTACCCCAATCACGCTGAGTTGTCACCACAGCTTCCGCAATTGCCAGCGTATGTACCAGCGGGATATAACCAAACTCACTCGCCATACTTGGATAGGTATTTTTATCACCGTGAGTCATCGCTAACCCCCCCCCCACCAACACGTTAAAACCAACCAGCTTGCTACCTTCTGCAATGGCAATAAAATTCAGATCGTTGGCATGCAGATCAACATCATTCTGTGGAGGAATAACTACCGTGGTTTTGAATTTACGCGGCAAATAAGTCGGTCCAAGAATCGGCTCTTCATCGGTCGTTGCGACTTTCTCTTTATCCAACCAGAGTTCAGCATAAGCACGGGTACGTGGCAGTAAATGTTCTGAGATTTTCTTCGCCCATTCGTAAGCTTGCTGATGTAGCTCTGATTGAATAGGATTCGAGGTACAAAGCACATTGCGGTTAACGTCATTCGCCGTCGCGAGCGAATCCAGTCCAACTTGATTCAGCAATTGATGCGCAAGTTTTACATTCCCTTTTAGAATGCCATGAAATTGAAATGTCTGGCGGTTAGTCAACCGGATACTGCCATAAAGGGTATTCTCTTCAGCAAACTTATCAATGCCCAACCATTGTTGTGGCGTAATCACGCCACCCGGCAAACGACAGCGCAACATCATTGCATGACGTGGCTCCAGTTTTTGCTCTGTGCGTTCAGCACGGATATCACGATCATCCTGCTGATACATGCCATGAAAACGAATCAACAGGAAATTGTCCCCTTCAAAACCTCCCGTCAAGCCATTAGTTAAATCTTCGCTGATCGTACCTCGCAGGAAATTACTCTCCTGCTTCATACGCTCACTGTCAGCCAGTTTACCTTCGACAATCAAAGGACCATGTTGTTTATCGTTCATTAGTACACATCCCTCTGATAACGGCGCTCAAGACGCAGTTCACTTAAAAATTCATCTGCCTGTTCGGTATCCATGCCACCATGCTCAGCAATAATATCCAACAACGCATGTTCCACATCTTTCGCCATGCGGTTTGCATCACCACACACGTACAGATGTGCCCCTTCCTCTATCCAACACCACACTTCTTCACCTTGCTCACGCAGCTTGTCCTGAACATAAACTTTATGCCGCTGATCACGGGACCATGCCAGATCAATGCGGGTCAACAAGCCATCTTTGACATAACGCTGCCACTCCACTTGATAGAGAAAATCCTCCGTAAAATGTGGATTACCAAAGAACAGCCAATTTTTCCCTTCCGCGCCATCGGCCTCTCTTTGCTGCATAAACGCCCGAAATGGCGCAATTCCGGTTCCCGGCCCAATCATGATGACAGGCGTGCGTGGATCAGCAGGCAAACGAAAATTATCGTTATGCTCAATAAAAATACGAATATCGCCATTTTCCTGTAAGCGATCCGCTAGATAGCCGGATGCGCCGCCGGTGCGGACCCGGCCGTTAATTTCATAACGAACCATGCCAACTGTAAGATGAACTTCATTCTCCACTTCTGCCTGAGAAGAAGAAATTGAATAGAGTCTTGGTGTCAAAGGCCGTAGTAAATCAATAAATTGCTGTGCCTCTGGTTGAGAAGCCGCTTCTCTTATCATATCGGCAATCGGTTTGTTGTGAGCGTATTGCTGTAATGCTTGTTTATCAGCAATCAAAGAAAATAATTTTTCATCTTTCGCGAGAACGGCGTATTTTTCCACAATCACACTGGTATTTTGGGTTAACTCAACGTGTCTGATCAGCGCTTCTCTTAATGACAATTTCTGACCATTAACCTCAACTTGTTCTGTTCCCTGCAACCAGAGCAAATTCAACACTTCATCCACCAGCTCCGGATCATTTTCAAACCAAACACCCAAAGCATCACCTGGCTGATAACGCAAACCTGAATCACCCAGATCAATTTCAATATGGCGAACATCTTTATCAGAACCACGACCCGTTATTTTCTGACGAGTAGCTAAAGCCGCAGTTAATGGTGCCTGTTTAGTATAAGAAGTTGAAAAAATTTCATTTACCGATCTGTTCTGTGCAGAAGTAGTCACAGTTCCTGTCGCAGCCGGAATACGCTGTTTCAAGATCCCAGTTAATTGTTTACGCCACTGAGCCGCAACTTGTTGATATTCCACATCAGCATCCACACGTTCCAGAAGCCGTTGAGCACCTAATTCATTCAGACGATTATCGAAATCTTTTCCAGCCTGGCAGAAACGCTCATAAGAGGTATCACCCAGACCAAAAACCGCAAATACCGTACCATTCAATTTTGGTGCCTTTTTAGAATAGAGATATTTATACAATGCAACTGCTTCCTCAGCAGGTTCTCCTTCACCTTGAGTAGAAGCAATAATTATCAGTATCTTTTCTTGAGCAATTTGTTTGAATTTATAATCACCAGCGTTGAATAGATTGACATTGAGTTTCTGTGCCAACAAATCCTCACGGAGCTGCTCAGCTAAACGACGAGCATTACCGGTTTGTGAAGCTGAAATTAATGTAATCGTCTCCTGTGCCGGAACCGCCGGAGCCACAGCCTGAACCTGTGGTTGTTGATTTACCATTCCCCAAAAATAACCAGACAGCCAGGCTAATTGAGTTGGTGAAAAATCCCCAATTGCCGATTGCAAACGCACTAGCTGTTCAGGTGAAACCGGAAGAAGTGAAATTGAAGGTGGTTTTATGCTCATGTCCTGTGCTGCCCTTTACGATTACTAATGTCCGTTATTTTTAGTAGAGAAAATAAATAGGGATGGTTTGTAAGGTTATCTCAGCGACTTGTTACTATTTAAAGAAACTATCGCAATATCAAATAACCAAAACGCCTAACCATATTTACAGATTTAATATATCTATAAAACAGTTAATAAGAGCAATGGCAAAAAAATGAAAAAACCAGGTTTAATTCAGAAGATAGGGTAGAATAGCGGGTTTTTTGAAGTCAGGGAGAACCACTATGAGCACAACGATTTTTAAAGATTTTCAGTTTGAAGCCGCCCACCGTCTGCCACATGTCCCAGAAGGCCATAAATGCGGTCGTCTGCATGGACACTCATTTATAGTACGACTGGAAATGACCGGGGAGGTCAATCCTCATAGTGGCTGGATTATGGACTTTGCCGATTTAAAAGCCCTATTCAAGCCTATTTTGGAGCAGCTAGATCACCATTACCTGAACGATATCCCTGGACTGGAAAATCCAACCAGCGAAGTATTGGCAACCTGGATTTGGCATAAAGTTAAACCAATAGTTCCACAACTCAGTGCCGTTATGGTGAAAGAAACCTGTAATGCGGGATGTATTTTCCGCGGCAAATAAAACAACTTACTGCACTAGGAAACCTCCAGTGCAGTAAGCTTTTCTCAGGCAATATTCAAATATTTATGTGTTTGCATAGACAACCGCCAATTACGGGCAATACAGGTTTCAATACATAAACGGGTAGCATCTTCTTTCTGGCTAATCGGTTGCAGTGCAATAATGCGTGATGAGTTGCCATCTAATGTCGCCAATAACTCATCCAATGCTTCAATATCTCTTTCCCTCGCAACCGGATATTTTATTTCATTAGCCCTTTGTAAAGCTTGCTGCAATACCTGATAACCACCACGCATATTAACTTTTGGTGAAACCGTCACCCAAGTAGCAACAGAACATTTAACATGATACGTTCCACTAGTTTCTATCTGGCATTGGTAGCCAAGGCTTTCTAACTCTTCGGTCAGAGGAATAAGATCATAAAGACAAGGCTCACCACCAGTGATAACAACGTGACGTGCGGTATATTTCTGTTGAACAAACAGCGCCGCAATTTGCTTAGGCGATGCTTCACTCCATTCATTGCTTTCACTCGTCTTCAGCAAAATTGTTTCCAGTGTCCGTTGCTTTTCCGCTTTTTTCTCCCAAGTGTGTTTAGTATCACACCAGCTACAACCAACCGGACACCCTTGTAGACGAATAAAAATTGCCGGGACTCCGGTAAAAAAACCTTCTCCCTGCAATGTCTGGAATATTTCGTTAATCGGGTAAAACATAAAAATCTCTGGTTTCATTAGGCAAGGGCGCATTATTGCAGATATCTATCCCTCGAACATCAATCTTTATGATAAGGTACGGGGTTTGCTTCGCTTAGCTAACATGCGACTTGTCGAGGCATTGTGTGCTTAAAATATATCTAGCACTGAGAAAGTGACAGGAATAAATAATGCAGAATAATGAAACTCAGCTGAAACGGGGTCTAACCGGGCGGCACATCCGCTTTATGGCATTAGGCTCCGCAATAGGCACAGGGCTATTCTATGGCTCCGCAGCGGCTATTCAGCAAGCTGGTCCCGCCGTATTACTCGCCTATTTAATCGGCGGTGCTGCCGTATTTATGGTGATGCGTGCATTAGGTGAAATGGCTGTTCACCATCCAGTAGCCGGTTCTTTTTCACACTATGCCAGCCATTACCTCGGACCTTTAGCCGGATTTCTAACCGGATGGAATTATATATTCGAAATGTTGATCGTCTGCCTGGCTGACGTTACTGCATTTGGTTTTTATATGAAGCTCTGGTTCCCTCATGTGGAACAGTGGATCTGGGTACTAAGCATTATCTGCTTTATTGGCGCAATTAATCTTTGTCATGTGAAGATTTTCGGTGAAATGGAATTCTGGCTTTCTATTGTGAAAGTCACCGCAATTATCGCTATGATTATCGGTGGCATGGTCATCATGGTTTATGGATTCGGCCAAGAAACAGATCATGCAACCGGTATTGCCAGTTTGTGGGAATATGGCGGTTTTATGCCTAATGGCATCAGTGGCGTGATAGCTTCACTCGCTATTGTGATGTTTGCTTTTGGCGGTATTGAAGTCATTGGTATTACTGCCAGTGAGGCAAAAAACCCTGAGAAAACGATTCCAAAAGCAATCAATGCTGTCCCTTTCCGTATTCTGCTGTTCTATGTACTGACTCTGTTTATTTTAATGTGTATCTATCCGTGGAATCAGATCGGTCAAGAAGGTAGCCCATTCGTACAGATTTTTTCTAGCTTGGGTATCAATTCTGCTGCTAACATTCTCAATATTGTAGTGATTACTGCCGCAGTTTCAGCAATCAATAGCGATATTTTTGGTGCTGGCCGTATGATGTACGGCATGGCCCAAGAAGGACAAGCGCCTAAATCATTCACCAAGCTGAGCCGTAATGGCGTACCCTGGATGACTGTAATCGTTATGTCAGCGGTTCTATTAATTGGGGTTATACTCAACTATATGATTCCGGAAGAAATTTTCATTATCATTGCCTCTATCGCAACATTTGCTACTGTATGGGTATGGTTAATGATCCTACTTTCTCAGGTTGCTATGCGTCGCAAAATGAGCAAAGAAGAAGCTAAGACCCTGAAATTCCCCGTTCCTATGTGGCCAATAGCACCTGCATTAACCATTATCTTTATGGTATTTGTTATTGTATTACTGGGCTATTTCGAGAAAACCCGCATTGCATTAATTGTGGGAATCACATGGGTAATCTTATTATCAATCACCTATTTCTTTAGCAAAAAGAAAAATATTTCTCAAATCCATCAGATAAACAAATAATTTTCATTCATAAATGCCAGATTAATCTGGCATTTATTTTAATTTATCCAAATGAAATATATTTAATATTTACCTTAATATAATCAAAACATATTAATTAAAATAATTTATATATCATATCAATAGAAATAAATTTTATTTTTAATAATATAAACCCGTCGAAACATATAATAAACAGTTACAACGAAGTAATAATGATATAATATTTTTAAGTCATAAAGTCATGTTTTTTCAATGAATTAAATAAGAATTTAATTCATTGAAAAATAGACGAATATATTCTTATAATAAAGAATTAATAAAAATTCACAACAAGAGGATTATGATCGGAGGCATCAGTGAGTATTACAGTAGCATTAGCTATATTCAACTCTCGGAAAAAAATAAAATCTAAAGGTCTGCCAAACGCGATTGTTCTATAGTCATCAGTAAAAGATACTTCTTCAAGGTGTAAATATCTGGTAAAACGTTTTAAAGCATTTAATCGTTGCTTACTCCATGCATTAAAGTCACCAGCCATAATGACTGGACCATTATGTAAACGAACATGAGCACCAATGTTATTCAACTGGCGGCTATACACATCCACACCAAAACTGAAATTTATCGCATGCACATTAATAACCATTAACTGACGATTATCCTGTAAAAGATAAACAGTGATGAGAGCGGATTTAGATAAACGTAAAAGGGGCTCTTTCTCTCTCAGTGGGCAGCAATAGACAGGATGAGAAGTTGCTAACGTCATTACACCAGAGGGGTGTTGTGGTAATAGAAATGCAGGAACTTGATCAGATATTAGGTAATTTGAGGTAGCAAATTCAACTAAATCAGGGGTTGTCTGCGCTTCTTGTAATAAAATCAACTGGCTTTCGTTAGTCAGCTCTTTCAGAACCTTTCGCCATGAAGGACGCTGCTGTTTATAGATATTCCATACAACAACCCTAAGCTCATTTGTACCAGTGGTCAAAGGAGTACCTACAGGTAATGTATTCCCAAGCTGATGAGTCGACATAGGAAAGACACGTTCAACAGGTTGTCCAGCAACATATCTTATCGCATAGGTTTTTTTTACCACGTAAAAAACCTCTTAAATGCAGAATAACTATAAAAACTATCCGATTCTATCAAATAGAATAAGGTAATTATTGATTTTAATATTCATAAACAGCAAAAAACCCTGAAATTTCTCTCAGGGTTTCTCTA
>NZ_JAJAFZ010000036.1:0-49489 GCF_025384895.1 Photorhabdus kayaii | reverse complement strand
ATTGCCAGCCTAATTTTTTGCCTGGCTGAAAAGGCGGCGGGATATTGATTGTCTGGTATTTTTGTTTAATCTGGTTTTAATGTTGTGAAATAGATATGTGAATTTAAAAAATGGGTGCTGTTATTGATATTTTATGATATTAATCCTGCCCCTGTAACTTATGGTAATTTAAGGGTAATTAAACGAGTAAGATTATTATGTAAGTGAATCTACTAATTGCATTATTCTCGGTAATAATTCCAATGGGTTATGTTAGGAATATAATCTTAAATTAATAACGGATCGTTATTATATTATTGGTGTTGTATTTTTTTATTTTAATTAAGGAAATTAAGTCGTATGGAAAAGAGTCATTATTCAGAAAGATGGCAGACGCGTTTTGCATTCTTTGAACGCAATGGTGCTCCTAAAGCGCCTGAGTACAAAGCTGCTATGAAAGCAGAACCCTTTATGCGTCGTATCTTGTTAAATATGAATTTTATCGCTTTCTTCTTTGGTTTTATTTACTTTTTTTATATATTTTTTTTAAGAAAAATAGCGGCTTTTTTTTCGGCGCCTAAATTCAGTTGGTAAGAAATAAAACAGCCCGCTTTATGGCGGGCCGTTAATTAGTGAAAGTGAAGAACTGAATCAGTTACGAGCAGATGTTGCTGGTGCTGCTGTTTCTTGAACAATGCTGTTAGCGGAAGTTGAGAGCTGTTTACCTAGAGAATTATTCAGAGCAACTAAATCCTTCTCATTTAGCGTACCCAGTGCATGCTGAATATTTAGCTGATTAATCAGATAATCATAGCGAGCATTGGATAGCTTTTGTTTGGCATCGTACAACTTGGTAGTGGCATTCAGTACATCAACAATGGTGCGTGTACCAACTTGATAACCCGCTTCCATTGCGTCGAGTGAGCTTTGCGCAGAAACAACAAGCTGTTTATAGGCGTCGATACTGCTGATGGAAGCAGAGATGTTGTTAAAGGAAGAACGGACAGTCTGTACAACATTGCGGTAGGTGCTCTCTAATTGTTCGCTGGCGCTGACAAAACCATATTGTGCCTGTTCAACGCGGGAACTGGTGGCACCGCCGCTATAAATTGGCAGACTAAGCGTCAGGCCAACGCTGTTTTCACCGCTATAGTTGTTTGATCTGCCTGGTGCATGATTCTGGCTGTTTGAAACATTGGTAGAAGCGCCTAAATTGATAGTTGGCATATGCCCTGTTTGAGCCGCTTTGATTTGTTCACGAGCCAGATCCTGACCTAAACGGGCAGATAGTAGACCTAAATTACGTTTCTCTGCCTCTTTTAGCAGAATATCCACTGCTTCTGGTTTTTGTGTTTTGAAATGATCAATATTCAGCGAGGCTAGCCGAGGGTAATAAATACCGGTTACTTGACGCAGAGCTTCCAGTGCATTGTCCAGATCATTACGGCGGGCAACTTCCTGAGCGAGTACGTCATCGTAGTTAGCACGAGCGTTCTGGACATCAGTAATTGCAACCAGACCGACATTAAAACGTTGAGTCGTTTGATCCAACTGGCGGTAAATGGCCGCTTTCTGAGCTTCAATGTAGGAGAGTGTATCAATGGTACGCAATACTTTGAAATAAGCTGTTGCACTATCCAAGATCAGTTTTTGTTCACTGCTTTGATAGGTAACATCAGCAATACCTGCCGTTTTTTCTTCTAAGTTCAATAGGCGCCATTTAGACATATCAAAAATGGTTTGAGTCAAACCAAGCTTTGCATTCAATATATTGCTTTCTGTGTCACGTTGATCGCGGTAACCACTGTTATAGGAGTATCCAGTATTTAATTCCAACTGAGGTAATAATGGGCTACGGGATTCATTAATTTTTTCAAAAGCTTTATTACGTTCAGCCATTGATTTACGTAGTTCAGGGTTACTCTCTTTTGCTTGCTTATAAACTTGCAAAAGATCTTCAGCCTGACCCATTGAACTCAATCCCGTCAGGCTCATAGCGATAAAAATGGAGAGCAGTTTCTTCATTGTAATTCCTTGATTGCACAGCTATTTTACTCGTTGTCTATCCCATTAGGCTATTTTATTTGCCATGTTTTGTGATAAAGAGTGAATGCTTCAGGTGCTGCGCACAGTCTGAGTTCACTGTTCATTTACAAAAACGACCTGCACCAATTACGCTTATTGGGATAGACTCTTACGTTGCCTTGGTGAAAAACGAAATGTTACTGATTCTAGCAGAGTATGCTATCAGCGAAAGGTAGCCGTTTGTGCCATATTGCCTTAATTTAGCTTAACTTTACACCATCAAAGAGTGAATTTTTTAACTCTGCTTGATTAATATCATCTTAGTGGCTAGCAAGTAAGGAACTATTTAGGAGAATTTTATGCATAAGAAGCCGTTAATGCCAGTCATGTTGGATCAGCAGGATATAGAAATTATCGCGAAAAAAAGTTTGTACAATGGATTCTTTAAGCTGACAAATTACCGTTTCCGTCATCGTTTGTTTGCCGGTGGTTGGAGTGAAGAGGTTAGCCGTGAAGTTTTTGAGCGGGGCCATGCCGGTGCATTGTTGCCTTATGATCCACATCGTGATGAGGTTGTATTGATAGAGCAGATACGTATTCCGGCAATAGAGACGAAAGCAACGCCGTGGTTACTGGAAATTGTTGCCGGTATGATTGAAGAGGGCGAAGATGTGGAACAGGTGGTGCGCCGCGAAACGATGGAAGAGGCAGGAATCGAAGTTAAACGTTGCAAACCCGTGTTGAGTTATCTCTCCAGTCCCGGAGGAACAACGGAACGTATCTCTGTGATGGTGGGGGAAGTGGATGCGACGACAGCTACCGGTATTCATGGATTATCTGGTGAACATGAAGATATTCGGGTGCATGTAGTCAGTCGTGAACAAGCTTATCATTGGATGGAAGAGGGAATTATTGATAATGCTGCTTCAGTTATTGCGATACAATGGCTGGCATTACACCATGAAAAGTTAAAAAAAGAATGGAATTCAGATGATTCCTAATTTTTAACCGAGAAAAGGGAAGTGTGTGCCAGTCAGCAGATCTCTTGCGTTAAAACGAGTTATGATGCTCGTCGATGACTTATAGGACAAGGAAACCATTTGGAAAGCCAGTTTGAACTGCCTGTGGTAGAGGGAACCACAGCCAAAATATTGCAAATAACAGATACGCATCTTTTTGCCAGCAAAGAAGATACTTTATTGGGTATCAATACTTATCGCAGTTACCAAGCGGTGCTGGATGCCATCCTTAAACAAAATGCTGATATTGGTTTAATCGTAGCGACAGGTGATTTGGTGCAGGATCAGTCGTTGGAAGCTTATCGACATTTTGCTGATGGCATTGCTCGTTTACCGGCACCTTGTGTCTGGTTGCCCGGCAATCATGATTACCAGCCTGCGATGGTGGATGCTTTGGCGGCGGCTGGCGTTTCTCCGTCGAAACAGATTTTAGTCGGTAAGCACTGGCAACTTTTGATGCTTGATAGTCAGGTGCAGGGCGTGCCCCACGGGGAGTTGTCGGAATATCAGCTTGAATGGATGAAAAAGTGCCTGGATAGGTACCCTGAACGTTACGCGGTGATCTTGCTTCATCATCATCCATTACCTTCAGGTTGTACTTGGCTGGATCAGCATAGTTTGCGTAATTCACATATTCTGGCCCAGTATCTGCAAAGTTATTCACGGGTTAAGGCGATGCTTTGTGGGCATATACATCAAGAGATGGATCTGGATTGGAATGGCATCCGTATGATGGCGACACCATCAACATGTTTGCAATTCAAACCACATTGTACCAATTTTATGCTTGATACTGTTGCTCCGGGATGGCGTTATCTCGAATTGTCTGTTGCCGATAATGGCGAATTTGGTCTGACAACCCAGGTCTATAGATTGGCAAGTAATGAGTTCTGCCCTGATTTAGATTCGGATGGATATTAGGTTGTGTTTGTCTCCTTGTATTGCTGTGTTACTCTCTGCTTATTGGATTTGCCAAGCCTCACCATCTGTGGCATGTCGCACAGGAGCATAGTGGCCGGTGGTATTTATGCACAATTGAGGGGCACGGTCTGATGTCAACGTTACTCTATTTGCACGGTTTTAATAGTTCTCCGCAGTCTGCAAAAGCCAATGCCTTAAAAGCGTGGCTGTATCAGCATCATCCTGAAATTGACATGCTGGTGCCTCAGTTACCCCCTTATCCTGAAGAAGCGGCTGAGTTGCTAGAAAATCTGGTGATGGAGCATGCCGGGGATGATTTGGGTATCGTTGGTTCTTCTCTCGGTGGTTATTTGGCGATATGGCTTTCACAATGTTTCAGCTTGCCCGCTGTGGTCGTCAATCCAGCCGTGCGTCCGTTTGAATTACTGCGGGATTATCTTGGGGAAAATATTAACCCCTATACTAACCAACGATATACGTTGGAATCGCGCCATATTCATGATCTCAAAAGCATGCGGATTGAACCATTGGAGTCACCGGATCTTATCTGGTTATTGCAACAAACCGGAGATGAGGTGCTGGATTACCGCCAAGCGGTTGCTTATCTGGTATTATGTAAGCAAACTATTGAATCTGGTGGTAATCATTCTTTTATCGGATTTGAACACTATTTCCCACAAATCATCAACTTTCTTGGGCTTTCTAGTGATGGCGAGAAAAAACTTGCCAAAAATGTTTGAACGACTGGTATTATCAACAGTATACAAAACTGATTAGCCCTTTAATCAAGAAGCAACCAACAGAATTACAACATGACTCAATCTAGTTACAACGCAGATGCCATTGAAGTTCTCAGTGGTCTGGAACCGGTTCGCCGTCGTCCGGGAATGTACACTGATACAACGCGTCCGAACCATTTGGCACAGGAAGTGATCGATAACAGCGTGGATGAAGCTTTGGCCGGTCACGCTAAACATATTGAAGTGATCCTTCATAGCGATCAGTCACTGGAGGTCATTGATGATGGCCGCGGCATGCCGGTTGATATTCATCCAGAAGAAGGCGTTTCAGCGGTTGAGTTGATCCTGAGCCGCTTACATGCCGGTGGTAAATTTTCGAATAAAAACTATCAGTTTTCTGGCGGTCTCCACGGTGTGGGGATCTCGGTGGTTAACGCTTTGTCCAAGCGGATTGAAGTCACTGTTCGCCGCGACAGTCAGATTTATCAGATTGCTTTTGAGAATGGCGATAAAGTGCAGGAACTGACAGTAATCGGAAGTTGTGGTAAACGCAACACCGGTACCAGTGTTCACTTTTGGCCTGATGAAAGTTTCTTTGATAGCCCTCGTTTCTCCGTTTCCCGCTTGGCCCATTTGCTGAAAGCGAAAGCCGTTTTATGTCCGGGAGTGAAAATTGTTTTTAAAGATAAGATCAACGATACCGAACAGAAATGGTGTTATGCCGATGGTCTAACCGACTATTTAATGGCTGCGGTTAATGGCCTGACAACATTGCCGGCAGCGCCTTTTGTCGGTACTTTCAGTGGTGCAACCGAAGCGGTTGACTGGGCGTTACTCTGGTTGCCGGAAGGGGGAGAGCTACTGACTGAAAGTTATGTCAACCTCATCCCGACGATGCAGGGGGGAACACATGTAAACGGGTTGCGTCAGGGATTACTGGATGCGATGCGTGAATTTTGCGAATTCCGCAATATTCTGCCGCGTGGTGTGAAGCTTTCTGCTGATGATATTTGGGATCGCTGTGCTTATGTTCTGTCGGTAAAAATGCAGGACCCGCAATTTGCGGGTCAGACGAAAGAACGCCTCTCTTCGCGCCAATCGGCCGCTTTTGTTTCTGGTGTTGTCAAAGATGCTTTCAGCTTATGGTTAAACCAGAACGTTCAGGAAGCAGAGCAGTTGGCTGAACTGGCGATCGCTAGTGCACAACGTAGAATGCGTGCAGCGAAAAAGGTTGTGCGTAAAAAACTGACCAGTGGCCCGGCATTACCGGGAAAACTGGCTGACTGCACATCACAGGATCTCAATTTTACCGAACTGTTTCTGGTAGAAGGAGATTCTGCGGGGGGATCGGCAAAACAGGCGCGTGACCGTGAATATCAAGCCATTATGCCGCTGAAAGGGAAGATTCTGAATACTTGGGAAGTTTCTTCAGACGAAGTGCTGGCATCACAGGAAGTCCATGATATCTCTGTCGCGATTGGTATCGACCCGGATAGCCACGATCTCAGTCAGTTACGTTATGGCAAAATCTGTATTCTGGCAGACGCAGACTCAGATGGTTTGCATATTGCGACGCTATTGTGTGCCCTGTTTGTCCGCCATTTCCCAACATTGGTTAAGAACGGCCATGTTTATATGGCAATGCCGCCTCTATATCGTATTGATCTAGGTAAAGAAGTGTATTACGCACTGGATGAAGAGGAAAAAAGTGCGGTGTTGGATCGTCTAAGCCGCAAACGGGGTAAGCCTAACGTACAGCGCTTTAAAGGATTGGGTGAGATGAATCCCATGCAACTGCGTGAAACAACGTTAGACCCGAATACCCGTCGTCTGGTGCAGTTGACTATCGATGATGAAAACTACCAGGAAACCTTCTCTATAATGGATATGCTTCTGGCGAAGAAGCGTTCCGAAGATCGCCGTAACTGGCTGCAAGAGAAGGGCGATACGGTAGACATTGAAGTGTAACACCCACAGGGATAGTCAAAAAAGATTCTGAGGAAATTAGCGAATGAGTGAGATAACTCATGATGGCGTGGAGCGTCAGCCGCTCCACTCATTTACTGAAAACGCCTACCTGAACTACTCCATGTACGTCATCATGGATAGGGCGTTGCCTTTTATCGGTGACGGTTTAAAACCGGTTCAGCGCCGTATTGTTTATGCCATGTCAGAACTGGGGTTGAACAATACCGCCAAATTTAAGAAATCCGCTCGTACCGTGGGTGATGTACTGGGTAAATACCATCCACATGGTGATGGCGCCTGTTATGAAGCTATGGTGTTAATGGCGCAGCCATTTTCTTACCGCTATCCTTTAGTGGATGGGCAAGGGAACTGGGGCGCGCCGGATGATCCCAAATCTTTCGCCGCAATGCGTTATACCGAGTCTCGCCTGTCCAAATATGCCGAGTTACTGTTGACTGAGTTAGGGCACGGCACAGTTGATTGGGTGCCAAACTTTGACGGTACGTTGCAGGAACCGAAAATGCTACCGGCGCGTTTGCCAAATATTTTGTTGAATGGCACCACCGGTATTGCGGTGGGGATGGCGACAGATATTCCGCCCCATAACGCGCGTGAAGTGGCGAATGCACTAATCACGCTGCTGGATAAGCCGCAGAGTTCCCTTGATGATCTGATGGAACACGTTAAAGGTCCTGATTATCCGACTGAAGCGGAGATCATCACTTCTCACGAAGATATCCGTAAGATTTATAAAAATGGCCGTGGTTCGGTACGGATGCGAGCTGTTTGGTCAAAAGAAGATGGCAATGTCGTAATCACTGCGCTGCCGCATCAGGTTTCTGGTGCCAAAGTGTTGGAACAGATCGCTAACCAAATGCGGGCTAAAAAGCTGCCTATGGTTGATGACTTACGAGATGAATCTGATCATGAAAATCCAACTCGTCTGGTTATTGTCCCTCGTACAAACCGGGTTGATTTGGAGCAGGTGATGAATCATCTGTTTGCCACTACAGATTTGGAAAAGAGTTATCGTGTCAACCTGAATATGATTGGATTGGATAATCGTCCGACCGTGAAAGGGCTGGTTGAGATCCTCTCTGAATGGTTGGTATTCCGCCGGGAAACAGTTCGTAAGCGTCTGAACCATCGTTTGGAAAAAGTCCTTAAGCGCCTGCATGTGCTGGAAGGCTTACTGATCGCATTTCTCAATATTGATGAAGTCATTCACATTATCCGTAGTGAAGATGAGCCAAAACCGGTATTAATGTCACGTTTTGGTTTAAGTGAGACGCAAACGGAAGCCATTCTTGAGCTGAAATTACGCCACTTAGCGAAACTGGAAGAGGTAAAAATCCGTGGCGAACAGAATGAGCTGGCAAAAGAGCGCGATAAGTTACAGGCGATTTTGGGTTCTGAGCGCAAACTGAATACGCTGTTGAAGAAAGAGATCATGGCTGATGCGGCCACTTATGGTGATGAGCGTCGCTCTCCAATGAGAGAACGTGATGAAGCCAAAGCGATGAGTGAGCATGACATCACACCTTCTGAGCCGGTGACAATCGTATTGTCCGAGATGGGTTGGGTTCGTAGTGCGAAAGGCCACGATATCGATCCGGCCGGGCTGAATTACAAAGCAGGTGATAGTTTCCGTGGTGCGGCTCGTGGTAAGAGCAATCAGCCGGTTGTTTTTATTGATACAACAGGTCGCAGTTACTCGCTTGATTCGCGGGATTTACCTTCTGCCAGAGGGCAGGGGGAACCACTAACGGGTAAATTGACTTTACCCGCGGGGGCAACGGTAGAGCATGTACTGATGGCGCCGGATGAGCAGAAGTTTCTGATGGTCTCTGATGCTGGTTATGGCTTTATCTGTACTTTTAGTGATTTGGTTGCTAAAAATCGAGCAGGTAAGGCACTGATTACATTGCCGGAAAATGCTCGCGTCATGACGCCGCTGGAAATAAATAACCCGCAGGATGATATGCTATTGGCAATTACCAGCGCAGGCCGGATGTTAATGTTCCCGGTTGCAGATTTGCCGCAACTTTCTAAAGGGAAAGGGAATAAGATAATTTCTGTTCAGTCAGCCGCAGAAAATGACCTGTTGAGTTGGTTATTGATACTACCGCCACAATCGTCTATTACACTTTACTTTGGAAAGCGTAAATTGACGCTGCGTCCTGAAGATCTTCAGAAATTCCGTGCAGAACGTGGTCGTAAGGGAACACCTCTGCCTCGTGGGTTGCAGCGTATTGAACGGGTTCAGGTTGAGACCCCACCTTCTGCTACTAACGTAATTAAATAATGGGATTATAAGAGGCGGCTATGTTAGCAATTATTCGCGGCATTATTGTTATTCTGTTTTCGATTGTAGTGTGTGTCTCTGGCGCTATTTACTGTTTATTCAGACCACGTCACCCTGACCATGTTATGGTGTTTGGTAATATGTTTGGTCGGTTGTCAAAAATATTTGGCGTCAAAATTATTGAACGTATTCCTGCTGAAGCCAGGCATTATGGTCCGAGTATCTACATTGGCAACCACCAAAACAACTATGACATGATAACTATGTCCAATGCGGTTCAGCCGGGCACAGTGACAGTCGGTAAAAAAACGTTGGTGCTGATCCCATTTTTTGGTCAGCTTTATTGGTTGGCTGGCAATATTCTGATTGATCGTGCTAACCGCGCCAAAGCACATGGCACGATTACCCAAGTTGTGGAGCAGATTAAAAATCGTCGTCTTTCTGTTTGGATGTTTCCGGAAGGGACACGTAGTCGTGGTCGTGGTTTATTGCCGTTTAAAACTGGCGCTTTTCATGCTGCGATCTCTGCGGGAGTGCCGATTGTCCCGGTCTGCGTTTCTTCCATCACTAATGGACGTATTAAGCTGAATCGTTGGAATAATGGTTCCGTCATTGTTGAAATGTTGCCTCCCATTGATACTTCTGGCTATACCAAAGAGCAGGTGCGTGAGTTGGCAGAATATTGTCATAAGGTGATGAAAGCTAAAATAGATGCATTGGATGAAGAATTGGCTGCAATGGAGAAATAGGGTAAGTACTCATAATCGGTTATTTGAGGCCACTCTATAATAAAATGCGGGCCTGACAAAGGCGATAGCTTTTAAGCGTACTTTAATCCTCACATATTTAGTATATGTGAGGATTTTTGTTCGTTGTCTATGACCACAATTTATTATTAGTTTGAAATGACATGTACTGACGCTGACCGAGAGAGATTCGTGTAATGCATTCAGATAGTTTAATTCCCTCCATATTCGCGTTATGATGAGCGCTTGATAAATAATGTTTTTGTTAAGCGCAATCAAAAGGATAATAAGCTTTAATAACTTCAATAATGAGTTATTCGCTTCCGGGGTGAATGATTGCAGTGTCTCAACTATTTTTGAGACATATAGACCCGGAATTTAATTAGGTTTGTCGCGGAGAAAATATGTCATTTAGTCGGCGCCAATTTATTCAGGTATCAGGCTTGGCGATGTGTATCGGAGCCGCTCCTCTATTGGTTCGAGCCAGCAAAAATCAGCAGACTGCTTTGCCGGTTCCTCCTTTATTGGAATCCCGTGGTGGGCAGCCGTTATTTCTGACTTTACAAAAAGCGCATTGGACTTTTGATGGACAATATAAAACCAGTGTATGGGGAATTAATGGTCAATACCTTGGTCCGACTGTACGGGTTCATAAAAACGATGATGTCAAACTGATATACAGTAATCGGTTAGCGGAGCCGGTTTCGATGACTGTCAGCGGATTACAATTACCGGGTACGTTGACCGGTGGGGTTGCCCGTCAGATTTCTCCGGGGTCTGGCTGGTCGCCAGTGTTGCCTATTCGTCAGCAGGCGGCAACTTGCTGGTATCATGCCAATACACCTAATCGGATGGCACCACATGTTTATAAAGGTTTGGCTGGTATGTGGTTGGTAGAAGATGAAATCAGCCGCCATTTGCCGTTGCCGAAACACTATGGTGTTAATGATTTCCCGGTTATTCTTCAAGATAAACGGTTGGATAACTTTGGAGTTCCTGAGTATCAGCCGGCCTCTGATAGTGGATTTATCGGTAATACTCTGTTAGTTAATGGCGTACAGAATCCTTTTATTGAGGTATCTCGTGGCTGGATCCGTTTACGTTTACTCAATGCATCCAATGCCCGCCGATATCAGTTACAGATTGGTGATGGCCGTCCTTTCTATATGATAGGCACTGATTTGGGGCTGTTACCTGCTCCGATAGCCGTTCAGCAACTCTCCCTTGCGCCAGGAGAACGGCGTGAGGTATTAATTGATATGTCCAAAGAGGATGAAGTTGTTGTTACCGCAGGTGAATCAGCCGGGGTACTTGATAAGTTACGTGGGTTGTTTGAATCCTCTACCGTGTTGATTTCCAGCACTGTTCTGACCATTAAAGCAACCGGTTTATTATCTCTGGTGACAGATAATCTCCCATCTCGTCTGGTTGATGATGTTACACCAGTTTCCAATGCAATCCGTAACCGGGAAATTTATCTTGATGATAATACGCCTGGAATAAACGGTGCGTTATGGGATATGAATCGGGTGGATATTACTAGCCAGCAAGGAACGTGGGAGCGTTGGATCGTAAATGCCTCTGCTCCACAACCATTCCATATTGAAGGTGTGCAGTTTAAGGTGATTAATCACAACGGTGAGGCCCCTCAACCGCAAGATTATGGTTGGAAGGATACAGTTTGGGTTGATGGGCGGGTGGAGTTGCTGGTTTATATGAACCAGCCCTCTTATGAACACTTCCCATTCCTCTATTACAGTCAGATTCTGGAAATGGCCGATCACGGCTCTGTTGGGCAGTTAGTGACTATACCGGCCAATCAATAATGGAAAAAACCAGATGAGTGATAATCGGTAGAACCATGAAAATAGCTCAGCAAAATTGGGGCGCGGCATTGATGCCGCGCACGTTTTAATTCTGTTTTGCCCACTATCACCCTATCAATTTTATCAGCCGTTTTTCAGCACTGATTATTAGCATTATTTTGCTCAAGAAGCTGAATGAATTCACTGAAATCAACGAATATTTCAGGGGTTGGTCCCAGACGTTTACCTATATCTAGCGTAGTCATCGCGGTCAAATCTTCTTTTTCTAGTTTGAAGTCGAACACATCAAAGTTCTCTTTAATTCTCGATAACGTGGTTGATTTTGGGATCACAATCATGCCGTTATCAATGTGCCAGCGGATAACAACCTGCGCGGGTGTTTTGCCATACTTTTGTGACAGATGTTGAACCAGTTGATTATCAAATACGTTTTCACCACCTTGTGCCAGCGGGCTCCAGGATTCGGTAACGATATTATGTGTGGCATGCCAGGCATGAAGCTGACGTTGTTGTAACAGCGGGTGCAACTCAATCTGATTAATGACGGGATGAACGCCGGTTTCATTTATCAGTCGCTGGATATGTTCAGGTTGGAAGTTAGAAACACCGATACTGCGAATAAGCCCCTCTTTCTGTAATTCAATCAATTGTTGCCAGGCACCGACGTATTGATCTTGCGGTGGTGCAGGCCAGTGAATGAGGTAAAGGTCAACATAATCCAGTTGCAACTTTTCCAGACTTTCTGCCAAGGCAGCACGGGCATCAAGGTGTTTGTCATTCCACAATTTAGTTGTAACAAAGATATCTTCACGGGGGATATCTGTTTCTTGTAACGCGTTGCCTACGCCTGTCTCATTGTTGTAGATAGCGGCGGTATCAATTGCCCGATAACCGATATCCAGTGCAGCATGGATTGTTTCTGCTATCTGCTGGTCATCGGCGGCCCATGATCCAAGCCCCAATTGTGGCATGTGATTCCCATCAGCAAGTCTGATAATAGGTTGATTATCCATTACTAACTCCTATAAAAAGATAGACTTAAAATATCAGTTAAAATTATGGCGATTGATATTAAGTTGATATTAAGCGTAATTGAAGGAAGTAATACAATTGGCGTGATCTAAGCCATGTATTGTGATCAGTCCATGGCCAAACACATGAATTAACCGGTTTGGTGGCGCATCGATACCAACAATATCACTTAGTGCTGAGCCCTTAGCCTATACCCGTTATCTTTCAAGTTGCCTCTTTGTTGGCTGCGCTCCCTCACCCCGGTCACATAGTTACCTATGCTCCCGGGGATTCGCTCCCTTGCCGTCGCGATGCATCTTGAAATCCATAGGGTATATATAATATTGGTACATTAAGTTAAGGATAAAAACCCTGCTGCTGTTTGTAAACCATGATGACTTTTATTTACGTTTTATCGCCGATATTTTCTTGTGGCGCCAGTACATTAACAGAGAGGCGCTTAAACCACTTAACAACAGCACTATGGGTAAAATTATCAAAATATTCATCACCAAATCTTGGTGATTTTTAATAAACGGGATCTGATTGAGGAGATAACCAAAACCGACCACGATGACAACCCATAGCAAGCCACTCAACCAGTTAAAAACTTGAAAGCGTTTACTGTTAAGACCGGATATACCAGCCAATGTTGGTAACAGAGTGCGGACAAAAGCCAAAAAACGGCCAATCAGTAACGCGGCCAAACCATGTTTGAAAAACAGCTCGTTAGCTCGTTGGCGATACTGAATAGGAAGTTGTGCCAGCCAATCTTTAACCCGTTTGGTATCACCAAGCCATAACCCTTGAAGATAGCCGAGCCAGCAACCGATACTTGCCGCCGCTGTTAATATAAAAACGGTTGGGATAAAACTCATGACTCCCTTGGCAACTAATGCACCGGTAAGGATTAACAGAGTATCACCAGGCAGAAAAGCGGCAGGTAATAAGCCATTTTCCAGAACCAGTGTCACGAATAGAATGCCATAAATAATCCAGAGAACATCGGGGTTGGCAAGTTTAGAAAAGTCATGCTGCCATAATGCCTGCATGATTTCGTTTAGTACTTCCATTGCTTATCCTGTAACTGTTATACCCGTTATCTTTCAAGTTGCCTCTTTGTTGGCTGCACTCACTCACTCTGGTCACATCGTGATCTATGCTCCCAGGGATTCGCTCCCTTGCCGTCGCGATGCATCTTGAAATCCATAGGGTATATAAAATAAATTTATTTCATCTGTATATATAAAGTCAGTTTACAGTAAAAGCTTTGGCATGGCTTGGCTTTATCCCTTATAAGGGAAAATTAATGGCTGATACTAATGAATCAATTGGGGCACATAACCATCAAATAAAAGTTAAAAAAATAGAAAAGGAGCGATTCATCGCAACCTTTTCAAAGTACATTTTAAGGCTCGCTCATCAAAATCGATGTTAAATTTCATCTAGATTAATTCTGATCTGCTTTGCTGGATTTTTGGTACGCTCACGAACCACATCCAGAATATCCTCATCATTAATAAATTCAGTTAAATGTGGTGAATCAATAGACTCTTTTAAAAGAGAATTCCAATCGTCCGGTGGATGTCCAACGTTAAGCATTTCACCAAATACTTTGTAAGCGTCATGCTTATCACCATATGCTCTTTTTGTTCTCTCGTCATTTACCCAGCCAAAGATAATAATTTTACTTTCGGCGTGGAAACGGAAAAAAAGGCGATATTGTTGGAAAAATTTTGCTCTGAACCAGTGTTTTCTTTTTCCACCCAATGTGTCACCTAAACGAAAGGCTATATTAGCTGGGTCATTGGGAATAATTTCAGTAACGAGTTTTATGATTGCAGCCAGGCGTTTTGTATCATTTTTTTTCAAGTAGTCATTTGGATATTTTTGCTGAAGTTGTACTACCTTATCTATTGCTTGTTTTAATTGTTCTATAAAGCATGGATGAGCAAAAAGAGCCCATCCGTTTATTACACACACTCGATCATACATAGTTCTTTACTCATCGTCAGCAGATAATGGGTTGTTCAGATCTATGTCTATTCCAGCGATAAGTGACTTCGCCCGGTTAATGAGTTGTTCATCTAATTGTTGTACTTGTTCAGGATATTTCTGAATGTCTTTTGCCAGAAAGTTCAGAAATGATTCCATGACAAGATCTTTTTCTTCTTCACTATTTTTACGACTGATAAGTACATCACCGGAAGATAAAATCTTATATGCGATACTGTCATGACCTGGTTTTAGCTTAAGCGCTTTACGAACAGATGTTGGGATGGTTGTCTGGCTGCGACGGGTAAGTTTGGATTCTGCACCAACCTCGAACTCAACACTTGGTAATGCGTGCATATTTCTACCTCGTTATGCTGATTTGAGAATCTGTTCAACGAAGTGTAATGCAAATGCATTGTACTGGCAATATCTATATTATTGTTTCATGTTGACTTCCAAGCGTTAAGTTTTTCAGTTTATTACATTGAATAACAATAAAATTAATCAACCGAAATTCGACTAAATCCCTCTGTGAGATCATCAATCAAATCTTGAACATTTTCCAGCCCGACATGCAGGCGGAACAGGGTGCCCGTTCTTTGTGGCGCACCGTACTGGCGCATCATTTTTATCTCTTCTGGTTGATAACCTAGGATCAGGGATTCAAAACCGCCCCATGAGAATGCCATTTTAAAATGGTGAAAATTATCCAGATAATCGGTAAATTGCTGCGGGGTTAATTTCTCTTTCAATTGAAAAGAGAACAAGCCATTACTGCCACTGAAATCACGGATGAAATTCTTGTGGCCGGGGCAGGAAGGCAGAGCCGGATGATAGACTGCGGCGACTTCGGTTCGCTGTTGCAGCCAGCGTGCGATTTCAATACTGCTTTTTTCATGCTGTTTCAGGCGAATAGCTAAAGTCCGTAATCCACGACTGGCCATATAAACTGTATCGGCATCTGCCATTTGTCCCATCAAATAGGAACTCTCTCGCAGTTGTACACAACAGCGTTCATTAGCCACAGCAATACCTAACATTGCGTCTGAATGACCAATAATATATTTGGTGCCTGATTGAATCGAAATATCGATGCCGAATTCTAGCGCTTTAAACAGCACACCTGCTGCCCAAGTATTATCGAGCATGATGACAATATCTGGATTGACGCGCCGTACCGCACGGATAATAGCGGGAATATCCTGTACTTCCATCGTGATGGAGCCTGGAGATTCAAGAAACACCACTTTGGTATTGGGCTTAATCAGATCAGCAATTTCTTCGCCAATCATGGGATCGAAATAATCGGTGGTAATATTCATCCGTGACAATATTTTGTCACAGAAACTTTGCGTCGGGTCATAAGCTGAACCGGTTAATAGAATATGATCACCGGCGGCGGCAAAAGCGAGAATGGTATGACTAATCGCGGCAGCACCAGAAGGGTAAAGCATACAGCCGGCGCCACCTTCCAGTTCAGCCATTGCTGTTTGAAAAGAGAAATGAGTCTGTGTCCCACGGCGGCCATAAAACAGTTCGCTCTTGTCCCGGTTTTGCGTCGCATGTCTTTTGGCGGCGACAGAATCGAAGATCACCGATGATGTTCGTTGAATGATGGGATTGACTGCGCCTTGAGTAAATTTTTGGCTTCTACCAGCATTGACCAGTGAAGTTTCCAGTTTTTTTTCTGCCATGATCCGTTGCTACCTTAGAACACTTCAATTTTTGAAATGGTGTAAAAAAATAGAGTTAACACGTTAAAAGATTTAGACCTTTTTGTACAAAGGGATTAGAACAACTTGACGAAAATTCATCTCATTACCTGTGAGTAGGGGGTGTTTAACTTTATTTTGTGAAGGGGTAATACTTTTTTATTAAACAATAATGATAATTACTATCAAATCACTTAAGGTTTGATATTATCAGCCTGCATGTTCATTCAATCTGGTGAAGATGAGCAAAGACTCAGTATAAATAAGGTTAGTGAGATGACGAAAAGTAATTCACTGCTAAATAACAAGGTTTATAGCAAAGGGAGTAAAGGCCAACTGATGCGAAATTTGACTGCTTCAATAATATTAGCGCTCGGGCTGGCAGGTTCGGCATTGGCTGATACAGCACCAGCATCTGCAACAGAGACCAATAACACGGCGAAAACCGTACAGATTGCAGGGGCTATTCCGGCATCCCCCCCGGCGGTGACGGATGCAACTGCACCACCTGCAAATCAGATTGCGCTGCAAACGGCATCTGCGACGGAAGGCACCCAAGTGACGCCGGTTGCAACGGATGAGATTGCACCTAAAGTTCCTGCTGATGAAGCCAGCCTTTCCAGTGGCTTTGCTACTGATCTGTCTATTTGGGGGATGTATCAGAACGCTGATGTTGTGGTTAAGACTGTGATGATTGGCTTGGTGATTGCTTCTGTTATTACTTGGGCTCTGTTCTTCTCAAAAGGTACTGAACTGATAGCGGCTGGCCGTCGTTTACGTAAAGAGCAATTCGCTTTAACGGACGTGAATAGCCTTGATCAGGCTACGGAAATTGCCGAAGGTTTCAGCAAACACAGTATCAGCCGCTTGTTGCTGAGTGAAGTACAGGCAGAACGTCAATTATCTTCTGAGAGCACTGATTTGAATAGCACGAAAGAGCGTGCCGCTTTCCGTTTGGAACGTTCCGTTGCGGCTATCAGCCGTCATATGGGGCGTGGTAATGGCTATCTGGCAACCATTGGGGCGATTTCTCCTTTCGTTGGTCTGTTTGGTACGGTGTGGGGCATCATGAATAGCTTTATTGGTATTGCCCACTCACAGACAACTAACCTCGCGGTTGTGGCGCCGGGTATTGCGGAGGCCTTGTTAGCGACAGCACTTGGTTTGGTCGCAGCGATCCCTGCCGTTGTGATTTATAACATCTTCGCCCGTGTGATCGTTGCTTACCGGGGTCGGGTTGGTGACATGGCGGCACAGTCAATATTACTGCTTGGCCGTGATCTGGATTTAGCAAATAGCAAGACAAGGTGATTTATGGCAATACGTCTTAATGAAGATCTGGATGATAGTGGCGAATTGCATGAAATCAACGTCACACCATTTATTGACGTGATGTTGGTGTTGTTGATTATCTTCATGGTAGCAGCACCACTGGCAACCGTTGATATTAAAGTGGATTTACCTGCTTCATCGGCAAAACCGCAGCCGCGTCCAGAAAAACCGGTATTCTTGACGGTTAAAGCTGATCGCCAGCTTTATGTCGGAGATCAACAGGTCGATTATGATACTTTGGCGACGGTATTGGATCAGACGACCCAATCCAATAAAGAGACAACCATTTTCTTTCAGGCTGATAAAACCGTGGATTATGAAACACTAATGAGTGTGATGGATTCTTTGCGTAAATCGGGCTATCTGAAAGTGGGCTTGGTAGGGATGGAAGCGGTTTCATCAGATTAATTGTCACTGATTCTTCCATTGAAGAACCGCGCTGGAAAGCGCGGTTGAGTGATCCCCATTCGTTCGGCAACCTGGGTGCTGTTTAATCCTGCCTGATTACGCATGTTAAGAAGAAGCTCCTTCAACTCCTCTTCTTTTTTCTCAGCCATATAAAGGGTGTGAACTTCTGGATCAGCAAGCAGTTCAGCTTTAACGTCGGAATATGGGACACCTTTAATGCTCATCATTCAACTCCTCAAGCCTCTTTAAGGCTATGGCTATTTCGGTAGGGGGTGTTTCTACTGGTTAATACCGTGATACCAGTTATCTTCTGGCTGGTGGCAATCTATCGCAAAAGATAGCTTGGGCACAGTGTGTAAAATCATATTTGCTTGTGGCTCTTTGGATTAAACAGAACCCACAGCGCGGCTAATAATGCGCATCCTCCGCCGCTGAAAGCGACGCCATACCAAGAAAAATGCCATGCTGCGACAGCTCCCAAAGAGGAACCTATTGCGCCACCGGCGAAATAGCAGGTCATAAATATGGTATTAAGCCGACTACGGGCATCAGGTAATAATGTATATAACCGTATTTGATTTGCCACTAAACCCGCTCTGCTGCCAAGATCTAACAGAATAATACCAACGAATAAAAATAGAATACTGTGGCTCGTGCCGCTAATTAGGCACAAGGCTAGTGTTACTAATAAAGCGCCTGCGGCAACAATGGCCTTTCCACCGAAGCGATCTGTCAACGAACCTATTATGGGTGAAGCTAGCATTCCTACAATGCCCGTCAAACCAAAAAGACCTGTAATATCACTCCCCCATCCGTAAGGTGGTTGGGAAAGTAATAAGGCCAGCGAGCCCCATAGCGTATTAAAAGCGGCGAACAGGAGAAAACCGGATAATGCGGCCTCACGCAAAAGGGGTTGTTGTTTTACTAATTTACCGAGTGAAATAAGAAGTTGGCCGTAAGTCATCGTGTGTGGTGTTTCTATTTCTGGCAACACAAACCAGACCAGAAAAAATAGGCATATATCGATTAAAGCGGCCAATATAAACATTTCACGCCAGCCGAAATGCTCTCCGACTGCACCACTCAATGCCCTGGCAAGCAGTGCTCCGGCAAAAAGGCCACTCATCAGACTTCCTACCGCTCGGCCACGCTTTTCTGGTATTACCCAGCCGGATACGGCGGGAATAATGATTTGTGCTGAAATAGAAGTTAGCCCCACAATCAGGCTACTTGCCAGAAGATATGTAAAATTTGGTGCTGTGGCACATAAGATAAGGCTGATTATATTGCCGATTAAGAGGCAGAAAATCAGTTTGCGACGGCTTAGCGTATCTCCAAGTGGCCCAAAAAAGAGAAGCCCCGCCGCATAGCCAATCTGCGTTAGTGTCGCGATCCAGCCGGATATTGAACCATTAACGTTAAAACTTGTCCCAATTATTGGCAGTAATGGTTGATTATAATAAATATTCGCTACAGCAAAACCACAAGCAGCGGATAATAAGATAAGAGAAACGGAAGAAATAGGATTTGGTTTTATTGCTGTATTTGACATGGGAACTCTCAGCATTTGGCCGGAATTATGATGAAATGATTTTGGCATTATCTTGAGAGCGTGGGAATAAAGAGAGCGAACGAAATTGTTTTGCATAGAATGCAAAAATGATAGCGCTACCAGATGTTGCGTATTATTTATAATATATGAAATGTATAGGTAAAAATTGCGATGAAAGATTTATTACGTACCGATATGCTAACAACATTCATTCATGTTGTCCGCTCACAGAGTTTTTCTGCCGTTGCTCGTTTGCAAGGTATGGCTGCATCCTCTATCACACGTCAGATAGACAACCTTGAACAGGTGTTAGAGACAAAACTATTCTTTCGCTCTACCCGCGGTTTATCGCTGACTGACGCAGGGGAGATTTTGTTTTCAAGGGCGCAAGGTATTATCAATGATCTTGTTGATGTTCAGGCTGAGTTAGCGGCGTTGAATGGCGAACCGCAAGGGGCATTACGTGTAGCTTGCCTGCCAACGTTTGGGCGTCAACATATTATTCCGATGCTAGCAGAACTATTCACTCGATATCCTAAAATTCGGGTTGAACTTGATCAAACAGAACGTTTGACTGATCCGGTCAGGGATCGTCTCGATATAGTTATTCGTATTGGTGAGTTAAAGGACAGCACACTTTATTCCAAACGTATCGCCACACAAACTTGGATTATTTGTGCCAGCCCAGGCTATATTCAAAGGCATGGAACACCGACAATACTTACTGAACTGGGTGAGCACTATTTGCTTGATAAACATCATGACCCCGCAGGTATTTGCTGGTCACGCTATCGCAGTGTTATTAACTTCAACGATGATAACAGGATCTTTCGCAGTGATGACTTTGAAACATTGAGAATGGCCGCAGTGAGTGGATTTGGAATAGCGCTTCTGCCTAATTGGGCGGTATCAGCAGATATTCGTTCTGAAAAACTTATTCCTCTATTTGATGATCCAGATGGACGTAAAGAAGATATTTATTTACTGCGGGCGCTTGCTCACCCGCCAGCAAAATTAACCGTATTTATGTCGTTATTGCAAAAGAGGCTTGCCGAGATTATTTAAGCGAATTAGCCTGATATATATTAATGATTTTATGCGATATTATTTAATATGATTTACTTACTATATGATTTTATTTTATGTTTTTTTACCTTCGTTATTAATATCAATTCCTTATTGAAGTATATGTTATTTTGTGCTGATTTTGTTAAATAAATCATAGGATCGATTATTGTAAAAATAATTATATCTATGTGATTATTGATTACTAAAATAAATTAAAACTAATGTAAATTAATTTTAAGATATGATTAAAATTGATATTTAATTGTTATTTAAGTATTCGATTCATTTATTATTGTTGAGTTGTCAGAAAGATATACTTATTCTTTTATATCACTTTGTTTATAGCAATATCATTATTAATGAATATAGAGGTTTATTATGACTAAAATTTTTTCATTCAATAAAAATCGTCGAGATTTATTGGCAGGGCACCACTCATTGCTTAAAGAGGTTAATGGTGTCAATGGTGTTCCTAAATCTTTGGTCCCTGGCTTCCCTGATTTAGATGATCAATTTAATCAGATGGGAATTACCCATATTCGGCTTCATGATGGTTTTGGTATTGGGGATATGGATAATTATTTCCAAGTGGATAGAGTCAATGATCGCAATCAAATTATTGTCAATGTCCCAGAAGAAAATAAACCTGCGGCTAAAAAATTGCTTACTGATATTGCAAATATCAGAAGCCTTTTTCCCAATGCGGCTGCCGGGATGAGAAATAATGATATTAGTCTTGCATTAAAGGAGGCTAATTATAAAATGACTGATGCTTATCTGCGCGATATTATGAACAATCAAGCTGAGCTAAACCCGGATAATATTCATCGACAAATCATGTTTCGTATTGGACGTACCGGTGACGGTGGTTATGAAATGCCAGAAGATTTTGATATTTATGCAATATTAGTCAGCACGTTGGTGAATCGCTACGCATTAAACTATGCCAGAATCGGTTTGCCAAGGAAAATAACCTATTGGCAGGTTTGGAATGAACCTGATTTAATTTTTTTCTGGAATAGTAATGATCCTGAAAAATATTATGAATTATATGCCAAAATTGCAAGAATAATTAAAGCTGTTGACCCTGATGCTAAAGTCGGTGGTGCTGGTATTGGGTTTGTTGATAGAGCACAAGAAGATTATCTTGATGGTTTTTTACGGTATTGCAGAGATAATAACGTACCATTAGATTTCTTTTCCTGGCATGGGTACGTTGAAACTGGAGACCCACAAAACATTATTGATGTGGGGAATAAGGTTCAAAAAGGTTTGCATACTTATGGTTTTACCGGTACAGAAAGTTTTTGTACTGAATGGAATTCTTGTCCTATTGGGACAAAAAATACATATACAAAAGTGCAAGGTATTAAAAATGCGGCATATATCGCTTCCACGTTTATTTATATGCAATATATAAAAGTCGATAGAGCTTATTATTATCGAGGAGATGGCTCATCTTTTGGTTTGTTTAACAACCAGCCCAATCCTAAAAATCCAAGTGTTAAAAACTTCTGTACCTATTCAGCTCAATCTTTTTACCTGTTTGGCAAAATGTTCGAAACACCTTGTATTTTACGTGGTAATAAGGATTTTTCTACAGGCTTAACTGTTTTGGCAGCCGAGAATACCGAAGGAAATAAAATAAATATCCTTGCCGCAAATTATAAAGTCGATAAGAGTCTTGCCGATGGTAATGCAGCCCCTGATTATTTATATCAACAATACTATTTGGATACCAGCCGAACACTGAATCAATTAACGGATACTTGGAGTAAGAATAAATGGTTTGGTGGCGTTGATCCGACAACCGTTCACGTTGATAACGCGGTAGTACAACATGAACCTGTTAAGCCATTTCCGGATAATAATATGTTGAGAGCTAAAAATCGTGATTATGCTGATAGCGACCAAGGTGTTACCGTGGTAATTAATCATATAGGTTATAAAAAATTTAAAGTCAAAGCATTCCGTATTCAAGAAGGTGGATCGCTAGCAAAAATGACACCACCGGAAGTGACTAACCAGATTAATGTGTCTATAGCTAATAATAAATTAACGCTAGTGGATAAGGGAGCGAAGCCTGCAACGGTAACATTATATTCATTAGAGCTAGATGATAATTGACTTTATATGCAATAGAAATATTATAGTAAATTATCTCCCCCGATCAATTAATCAATGAAAAATAGAATTATTTTAATCTGATAGGCTCTGAAAAGAGCCATTTTGATAGTAATTAATTGAATTATATTGTTTTTATATTTTATGGTGACTTGTTAAAGTTGGAAATATGTTTTTAATATGGGTCAATGATCTTTTGTACGATATTTTTAAATATAATCTACTTTCTGTATGGTTTTATTGTGTGCTATTTTATCATTGTTATTATCATCACTCTTGGTTGATTAATATATCTTTTTCTCTTTTAATGATTTTTCGGTTAAATAAGTCACAGAGTCAATTTTATTTTTGTAAATAATTGTGTTAATGTCATTGTTTGTTTAATTCAATAAATTCAAAGTAATAGCTGAGAGTTTTAAGGTGTAGTTGAAAGTGATATTTAACTATTATTTAGGTCTTCCATTCATTTATTGTTATTGAGTTATCAGATAAATGTATTTATTCTTTGATATTATTTTTGTTTATAGGGACACAATATCTTAATTAATATAGAGGGTATTATGACTAAAGTTTTTTCATTTAATAAAAATCATCGAGATTTATCAGCAGGGTATAACTCACGTCTTAAAGCGGTTAATGGCGTCAATGGTCTTCCTAAATCGATAGCGCCAGGTTTCCCTGATTTAGATAATCAATTTAATCAGATGGGAGTGACACATGTCCGGCTGCATGACGGCTTTGGTATTGGGGATATGGATAATTATTTCCAGGTGGATAGGAAAAATAATCAAGATCAAATGATTATCAATGTGCCGGAGGAGAAGAAACCCGCGGCTAAAAAGCTTGTTGCTGATATTGCAAATGTCAGAAGTATTTTTCCTAATGCGGCTATCGGAATGAGAAATCATGATGTGAATCTTGCATTAAAAGATGCCAATTATGAAATGACGGATGCTTATCTGCGTGATGTTCTGAATAATCAAGCAGATCTGAACCCAGATAATATTCAGCGACAACTTCTGTTTCGTATTGGTCGTTCACTTGATGGCGGTTATGAAATACCAGAGGATTTTGATATTTATGCAGCATTAGTTAAAGCTTTGGTGAATCGTTATGGTGTAAACTATGCCGGCATTGGGTTGCCGAGAAAAATAAGCTATTGGGAGATTTGGAATGAGCCTGATTTGCTGTTTTTCTGGAATACGGATGATCCACAAAAGTATTATCAATTATATGAAAAAATAGTGAGAGTAATTAAGGCGGTTGATCCTGATGCTAAAGTTGGTGGTGCAGGTATTTCGTTTAGTAATCATGCAGGAGGATATTATATTGATGGATTTTTCCGATATTGTCGGGATAATAATGTACCGTTAGATTTCTTTTCCTGGCATGGATACGTTGATACTGGAGACCCACAAAACATTATTGATATGGGTAATACGATTCAGAAAAGTTTGCATACTTATGGCTTTACTAAGACAGAGAGTATTTGTACTGAGTGGAACTCTAGTCCTTTTGGGTCGAGAAATACATTTACCAAAGTGCAGAGTCCTAAAAACGCAGCATATATCGCCTCCTCATTGATTTATATGCAATATACCAAAGTTGACCTGGCTCATTATTATCGTGGGGATGGTTTATCTTTTGGTTTGTTTAATGATCAACCTAGTCCTAAAAACCCAAGCGTCAGAAATTTCTGTACCTATTCAGCTCAATCTTTTGGTCTTTTTACTAAAATATTAAAAACACCTTATATATTAAGTGGTCAAAAGGATTTTTCAACCGGCTTAACGGTTTTAGCGGCTGAAAATAAATCAGGTAATAAAATTAATATTCTTGCAGCAAATTATAAAGTAGATAAGAGTTTTTCTGATGGTAGTGTAGCCCCCGTTCCTGCGGATTTATATCGACAATACTATTTGGATGCTAGCCGAACATTAGATCAATTAACGGATACCTGTAGTAAGAATAGATGGTTTGGCGGTGTTGATCCGACAACCATCCAATCTAATAATGCGGTAGTGCAAAAAGATCCGGTACAACAACTTCCACTAGATTCTCTTTTAAGACCTAAAACTCGCGATTATACTCATAGTGACCAAGGCGTTACAGTGGTGATTGATCATATAGGTTGCAAGAAATTTAAAGTTAAAGCGTATCGTATTCAGCAAGGTGGATCGCTGGAAAAAATAACGCCACCAGAGGTGACTAACCAGATTAATGTGTCTATAGATAATAATAAATTGACGTTGGTAGATAAAGGCGCTAAACCTTCAACGGTAACGTTGTATTCGTTAGAGCTAATTCATCATTAATTTATACCCTATGGATTTCAAGTGGACATTAAAGCACTATAGTTATGGTGTTCATGTCCACTTAATGAGTTTGCCAAAATAGTGAAGGGAGTTAGTGTTTCGCTGGTGTGGTTGAATTATTTTGTTAATACATTGATATTTTAGTAGATATTATAGCTCAATTTTATTTATGCAGGTTTTCACATCGAAGCCACCGATAAGGTAGGAATTGGTTACTTTTCACTATTTGTGGTGAGCTTTTAAATTTACCCCTTTTTCTGTCAAACGATAGCGCTGTAATGGACTGCTCGGTTTTTCTGGATGGCTCATTTCAATTAATCCTGCTGCCAAAGCGGGTTGCAAATAGCGCAGACGGAATGAATTACGATCTTTTAATCCAAGTGCTGATTGCAGTTGCCCACGGTTCATTTCCCCTTTCAATACCATAATTAGTTGTTTAACTTGTTGGGTAGCCTGATGGGTAGCCTGATGGGTAGCCTGATGGGTAGCCTGATGGGTAGATGTCAGAATTGCATCACGGATCATGTGCAGCATAAACTCAATAAACGGTGCACAATCAACAAGTTGGCTACTGAGATTAATTGCCTGATAGTAATGAGCTTGATGTTCATAAACCAGACTTTCAACGGGAATAAATTCAAATAATGGATTCCAGTGGCTTAAAATCAATGTCTGCCATAACCGGCCTATTCTGCCGTTTCCATCGGCAAATGGATGAATGAATTCAAATTCATAATGGAAAATGCAACTGGCAATAAGTGGATGAATATCAGTAGAGCCTAACCAGTGAAAAAGATCACCCATCAGCTTTGGAATCCGGTTTGCCTGTGGAGCCATGTGAATGACTTTTTCTCCATCCATTACACCGACGCCGCTGTGTCGATAACTGCCGGCATTATCTAGCAATCCCTTCATCAGAACATAATGGGCTTCCAGTAAGTTTTGCTCTGATGTGAAATGCCAATGGTTAAGCTTTTCATAAGCCAAGATAGCGTTACGCGCTTCTTGTATTTCACTGATCGGTGCAATAACTCGCTTTCCTTCAATAATGGCTGTGATTTGGCTTGCATCAAGTAAGTTACCTTCAATTGCCAGTGAACCGTGAATTGTGCGTATCCGATTGATACGTCTCAATCGCAAAGCGGTTATTTGTTCCTGTTCTGTGCTTAACCGCCCGATATTTTCACTGATTTCAGCAATTAATTGGATCATTTTAGCTGTAATCGAGAAAGGCGGCTGATAGCCTTTTTTAGCTGAATTCATTGAATACCTAATTGGATTACCGTGACTAGTTTTAACGTTATTATACCCGGTTGCCTCTTTGTTGGCTGCACTCGCTCACCCCGGTCACATCGTGATCTATGCTCCCGGGGATTCACTCCCTTGCCGTCGCGATGCATCTTGAAATCCATAGGGTATATAATTGAAATAGTTTGATGATGACCGAATCTAATGATTTATAATTAATGAATGCAGATGTTGTTCCGATTCAGTCATCAATTTGGTTTTAAGGCTTATACCAGCTTGGCATACTGCGTTTAAATCCTTGATAATCGTGCCAGATCATATTAATACGGTTAAGGCAATTTTGAATTGTTTTTTCTCCAAATGATTGTGCCCAAAGTAAACTAAAGAAAGCGTTATAGGCGGTATGAAAAGCGATTCTTTTTAAAAACTCTTGGCTTGGTTGGCCTGCAAAATAACCATCCATTTGTCCATGAACAAATGCCGTGCTATGTAATCGGCTAAATATCATCATCTGACTAAAGTCTTTGGCCGGATCGCCAAAACGATAACGATTGAAATCAATAACCCACAGTTTATGTTTATTATCGATTATCATATTCCCGACATGATAATCACCATGTAGGAACACAGGGGATATATTATTAAGCAGAGAGAAATTATCCTTTATGAAATCAGTAAAGTCTGCTTCATGAGGGATCTTGATCCCACATTGTTCATACCGGGCCAGTTTTTCCTGATAAATGTTTTCTGCTTCCTGGCGGGGAGAAATGGTTTGAGATGGGATTGTTAATTGATGTATTTTTTTTAAATGTTTTCCTGCTTGTAAACCTGCTTCATATTGTAATTGTTCATTATGTTGTTCCAGCCAATGAGTAGTATCCTGTCCTTCGATCCAATTTAGCAAAGAATAAACACTCTGGTCGTTGTTGCAAATGCCAAAATTAATGGGTTCAGACATGGGAATATTTTGTCTAAATAGTTGTTGTGTCCAGAAGAATTCTTGTTTTTTCTTATCTTCTTGGCTGATATCTGCCAAGCGTAATAACAAATGCTTACCTTGTTTATCAACAACATGGTATTTCTGATCTTTAGACCAGCCGCGATTTTCAGGCTCTATTATCTGCCAGTTTTCGGCTAATGGGATATCAAATATCATATCTGCACTCCACTGTTGTTGATTAAAGTATAAGGTTGAGAAAGACATAAGAATGCCGCTCTGAAAAATAGTTCAAAGCGGCAAATAGCATTAAAGGTTGAGGTTATTTTTCTGCTTCGCCGCCTAGTGCTTCAATGGTGCTGTTAATCAATGCACTTAATTCACCGGTCATCAGAATAAAGTCAGCATCAAACCGTTGGGCAACATCTTCCCGATCAATGTCATCATTTTGTTCACGCAGAGTATCACTGAATTTTATGCGCTTGAAAGTACCATCATCTGACAGCATAAACTGAATACGCTCTTCCCAATCGAGCGCCAATTTGGTGACACATTTGCCTGCTTCTATATGGGTGGCGATTTCGTCAGAAACTAAATCTTGTTTTTTACAACGGATCACGCCACCCTCTTCCAGAATAGCTTTTAATTCAGCTTCATCCATTAAAGCAAAACCTGTCGGTAAATCACCGGAACGTACCCATTCTGTCAGGGTTAATTCTATCGGGTCTTTAAATGTCAGAGGAACAACAGGTAAAGAACCCAAGCTTTTTCTCAATAATGCCAAATTATCTTCGGCCCGTTTAGCACTGGCCGCGTCAACAATAATTAGATTATTGGCGATATCGATCCAAATATAAGTTTGGCTGAATCGGCTAAATGCCCGTGGTAGCAAGGTATGTAATATTTCATCTTTCAGAGAGTCTTTCTCTGTTTTTTTAAGTTTGCGATGCTGTTCTCCTTCCAGTTTTTCAATTTTTGCTTGTAGTGCCTGCTTGATAACCGGTGAAGGCAACATCTTTTCTTCTTTACGGGCGCAAATCAGAATTTGGTTATTCGCGACATGGGTAAAGGCGTCACTGTGTGAACCCATTGGTGGCACCCAACCTGTTTTCGCCATATCTTGACTGCCACATGGGGTGAATGCTAACGGACTCAATTGTTTTTCCAGTTCATCCGCAGAAAGTGAAATTTCCCGGTTTAAACGGTAAATCATTAAATTTTTGAACCACAACATAAAATTACCCCATATTTTTGCTCAATGAATCGGTGAGCATGACCAACATAAGGTTGCATGATAGCGAATCACAGGGATAAGCCCTAGTATCTTGTATCAATTATCCTGATTGATGACTTTATTATATACCCTATGGATTTCAAGATGCATCGCGACGGCAAGGGAGTGAATCCCCGGGAGCATAGGTAACTATGTGACTGGGGTGAGCGAGTGCGGCCAACAAAGAGGCAACTTGAAAGATAACGGGTATATTTAAACGCGGAGACACGCCGTGCTTACTTACTTATGAAAGTACGGCGCTGTCAGGTCATCCGTTGAAGTCAGGACTTACCGGAGTAGCTTAAATTCCCGCTTGAACGCAGTGGTGCTTTTCACTCTTTGGCATGGGAAGGGTATCAAAGGGTTCAATTAAATAATGGTATATATCACGTTGTGGCAACGTACTGCCGTTAATCCTATTACCTTCATACCAAAGGCATGAAGCAGCCGGCCCTTGACCACCATAGGGAAGATAACCGTGTTCTTCCAGATGTAAGTCAGTATTATTCAGAATACTATCTGGTAAGTGAAGGTGTTCGCTGAGTTGATGATAGATATAGTCACTGGTACCAAACAGAGATATATACATAGCATTAGCAGAATACAAAGGATCAGAAAAATAATGGATTAAATCTTGATCCTGATAATATCTTTGTAAGAAGAACACAGGGGCAAAAAATTCTTTATAATTGCCACCTAATGATAATTCTTTCTCGAAAACCGTTGGTTTTATCATGCCATTGATGGGATTAACCTCTCCTCCATAGGTGCAATAGAGTCTATTTACTTTAAATACTGAAGCAATTTTTATACTGTGATCAATATCGCTATTGGGACCGACAATATTTTTATAGTCACTATAAGGGCCAACTCTATCTTCAATATTCTTCAAATCAGAGATTAATCGTTGCTTGAATAAATCGTATATATCATTGTGTACTAATATGGCGTTTGGACCAGCACAATCCTGCCCTTGATTGTAAAGAACAACTCGTTTTGCACTTTCAACAGCCAGATTAATGTCTGCATCTTTTGAGATAATAAGTGGGTTATGACCGGCACCATTAAGAATAAATAAGGTGTTTTTTCTGAAATGTTTACGTACTTTGAGCGCATTCTCTGGTGTTCCCGTAAAGATTACTGCATCCGTTATTTTTACGCGTTGACTTAAAAATAACTCTTTATCTTCATAAGAAATAGATAATGTTGGAGAAAATTCGGATAAATTAATAACCGCCTCAAATTTTTTGTAATGTGTATGCATTGCTGTCGGGGGGCGTATGCACACATTTTCTGCCATAAGTGAAGGGATAAAACCAAAACATACAGAAGCGTAAATGGGTTGGTTAAGCGGGAGGAATGATGTCACACCATAAATTTTCTTTTTGAAAAATTCTCTGTTGTTCTCAATATTATTCAAGACATCTATTGAACGGAGAATTTCATCTTCGGTGACGTTTTTACATTGATAGCCAGAGAGTGCTTTAACTAACGCCTCACTATTCTTCTGTAAAGCGGAGGAAAGTTCGTCACATTTTTTCCTGATTTCGCTGAAATTAATTTTACTGTATAACTTAGTCATATATGTTTTGTTCTCCTCGATGCTATTGTTTATTAATCTCTCTTTTTGAGATTTGTTAATTTCGTTGTTAACGATATTTTCCTCATTTTTTTGGTATGAGTTTTTATATGGGCTGCTAAAATGGGTTAAAACATGCTGCATGCAATTTAAATCTAACCATGTTTTAATTCGTGGGCCTTTGGTATCACCAAATAACCCTCGGTAGAGCATAGGCCATATTTGGGATGATTTATCATCTGAAAAATGGTCTTTATATGTACTGATTATATGCTGGAAAAGTTGATCTTTAGTGGATATTTCTCCTGAACTTATTGAATTGGCAATGGCTGAGAAATACTTTTCTTCTTTAATGTTTTGTAACCCTTGATTTTCATTTTTACATGTCCTGATATAATAATGATAACTTATTTCAAATTCCTGATCTGAAATGGATTCTCCCGGTCTTTTATAGCGATTCAGAAAGTTTTCAGCCGCGAGTTTATTTGCTGGTTTTGACGCGTGTAATATTCTTGCTATCTTTGAAAAAGATAGTCTTTTTCCATCTTTTTGCGAAATATTAGCTTGATCATTTAGATGTGGTGCCAGCGCGACATAAAATTTAGACGATCTCTGTGGCTCTTTTGAGAGGTAAGTGCGAATTGCGTCTCGTGTAAGCAGATGGCGAATATCATCTAAAGAGAAACTATTTCCTTTCGATTTCGATATTTTTTTACCTGAATCATCAAGGAAAAGCCCATATTTGTAAAAACGTGGAATTGGCTTGTCTAATGCTCCCGCGATCTGGCGAGCAACATCGGCAGAAGCCAGCAAATCTTCACCATGCATTTCAAAATGAATGTTTCTGGCAAGGAGGCGCATACCCCAGTCTGCTTTCCACTGAAGTTTAGATTTACCGTTTAGTACTGAAATAGTTTGCTCTTGATCCAATATTTCATTTTTATAGAATTCTCGAATTTCTACGCCATATTCATAACCGGGTTTATTAATGACTTCATCGCCAGGTATGTAATAGGTTATTTCTCCTGATGCAGGGTTCACGTCGGTTACTATAATATGTTCCAGTACGGCGCCAGTTCTTTCAGAAATGGGCATGATCATGCTGTAGGTTCTTTGTCTTAAAGATCCGGTAGATTCCTTGCATATTTGGTTTAGCACCAAAAAATTTTGTAGGAATAGTTTGATTTCGTCATTGTAATCGCCATTTTGATAGGCTAAAGAGTTTCTGACTAGCTGACACTCTATTTCGTATTCTGTGGCGAGCTTCATGAGTTGATATTCCGCCATTTCAGAGAATGACGGGAAATTTCCGAAAGGGTCCGGCACCTTGCTTATCGGTTGGCCTAGATAAGGCGTTAATTGTTCAGCATTTGGAATATTCAAAGGCACTTTTCTGAAAGGGTCCAAATCATCTGAAATGAGATAAAAATTAACTGTTCTGCCTGCTTTCTCCAATTCGGTTTTGATGAGATTGGCTCGGAGGATTTCACAAAGGGTTCCTATGTGTGGAAGCCCTGTTGGTCCAAAACCCGCTTCGATATTGATTGATTCCTCGTATGGTATAGCCTGATTAATTTCGAGGGCTTCCTTGACATACCATTTCATTTGTAGTTACCTCCATCATAATGTTTTGATTATCTTAGGGTTAATGGTGATGAATAAAGACAGTAGAGGTGTTATTAACTTGTCAGGAAATCCTCAGTAATCCTGATGAGAAAAAATGCTTTAAAATGTTATATTATTTTATGTTTTTTGTTTTGATGTCAGCGATTAACCTTAAAATCTCTTTAAAATTAATGAATAGTTAACGCGAGTTCTAGCTAATTAACTATTACTATACCCGTCATCTTTCAAGTTGCCTCTTTGTTGGCTGCACTCGCTCACCCCGGTCACATAGTTATCTATGCTCCCGGGGATTCACTCCCTTGCCGTCGCGATCCATCTTGAAATCCATAGGGTATATAATCAATTATTGCTATAAACTTATTCTAAATTCTTTCGGCTCTAAGTGAGTGCTGAAATGATAAGGTTCAATGATATTCTTTCTAATGTTAAATGAAATTAATGTAATTATTGTTTCTGGTCAAGAGGGGAGCATAAATTTTTTTATTTTCTCTTTCATTGCTGAATTGAGTGAGATAGTGGGGACGATGGGTGAATGTGTCATGCTGATCAGAAAAGTCGTTTATAGTAATTTTAGTGGTGTCAAAGTTATTGATAAATTATAATTTTAAAAATAGTTATTAGATTATTTTTCTTTTAAATCAGTATGATAATTAATTTTCATATTTTGTTTGTAAATTAATTTACTATTTTTGTTTTATTTTAAAAGATAAATGTTTTTTTTGTTTTTTATAATATGTTAAATATATCTATATATTTTGTAAGAAATAAATTTAATTAATTTTAGAGATTGGTTTTATATAAAATTAATAACATTGTTTTTTATGACTTTTAAAGTTTTCTTATTTTGGAATTAAAATTAATTTATATTTAAATTAATTTTTAAAGTTTTAATGTTTAAATTGTTTTTTTATAAATAATGTAATTAATAAAATTAACAAGATAAAGTTACCTAATGATGTGACTATTATCACAAATAATTTTAATTATTTATTTGTTTAACGATGTAATTGTGCATTTTATCACGAAAATGATTTTTATGTTTATTTATTATATGGTTACAGTAGATTGTTTGGTTGAAGGTTATATAAAAAATTGAAATTTTAATAGAATCACTCATTTTTAATTAAAAGTGTTCATCATTATAACCTAAATTAACGATTATTTTGTCATTAAAAACCATAAAAGTTTATATAAGGAAACCATAATATGGATGATAATTGATTGCTTGAAAATATTTACAATTTGTTAACAAATTTGTTTTATACGGTAATATTATGAGCGGTATTTATTAGCCTGAATATTTTACCGGCTCAATGGAATAGAGAGATTTTTGTCCAGAAATAAAGCTAATAATTAAATACAAAGCATTGTAGATATTTTATTCTCACTTAACTTAAATTAAACCGTGTTAAAGGTGGTTAGAGGACAGATTTTACTGTGTTAGTGCTATAGGAGGGGTGAGATCTTGGCAAAGTGGTATGTCTGCGAGTGACTCTTTGCGTGATAAAAATGCAGGTACCCTAACTATAAAAAAACAGATTTATCTTGTTGGTTGAGATAAACGTTTTGCAATTTCTCAGTACAATAGCCTGAGTTTGTTCGTTGAAACGGCATATGATGATGCGCACAGCGACAATCCAGCTTATGAAAATAAAAAACAGATGATTGTGGAAATCGACGCTCATCTGTACTTGTAAGTTGACAGTTAAAGGAGAGCTGATTTTGAGTCATCCTAAACTACCTAAAAAAGAGGTGTGAAATGGTTAACAATGTGTTGAAAGTCTCCACATTAACCTTATTGGTCGCATGTAATGTCCATGCTGCAACAGTTGATTTGCGGGTAATGGAAACATCTGATGTTCACAGTAATCTGATTGATTTTGATTACTTTAAAGATAAATCTACAGAACAATTTGGTTTGGTACGCACAGCGAGTTTAGTTAAAGCTGCCAAAGCAGAAGCCTCTAACACCATTCTGGTCGATAACGGTGATTTGATTCAAGGTAGCCCACTGGCTGATTACGTGGCCGCAAAAGGTCTTAAAAAAGGGGAATCTCATCCAGCACATCAGTTAATGAATACCATGGGTTATACCGTGGGTAACTTTGGTAACCACGAGTTTAACTTTGGTTTGGATTATCTGAAAAAAGCCATTGCCGGTGCGAAGTTCCCTTATATCAATGCCAACATCATGGATGCGAAAACCGGTAAGAACTATTTCACCCCCTATATTATTGTTGATACGCCAGTAAAAGACCGGGAGGGTAAAAATCATACCATCAAGATTGGCTATATTGGTTTTGTACCGCCACAGATTGTTATCTGGGATAAGGTCAATCTGGATGGGAAAGTTGTCGTTAACGATATCACTGAAACCGCGAAAAAATTTGTTCCTCAAATGAAAAAAGCGGGGGCAGATTTGATTATTGCTATTCCTCACTCCGGTTTTTCCAAGGAGCCTTATAAGGCAATGGCTGAGAACTCGGTTTATTACTTGAGTGAAGTTAAAGGTATTGATGCGATTATGTTTGGTCACTCACACGGTGTGTTTCCAAACAAAGAATTTGCCGATATTAAAGGCGTTGATGTTGCCAAAGGTACGGTTAACGGTATTCCGGCTGTTATGCCTGGCCAATGGGGTGATCATTTAGGTGTTGTTGATATGGTTATCGACAACGAGGGTGGGGCCTGGAAAGTGACGGAAGCCAAAGCGGAAGCGCGCCCGATTTATGACAAAGTGAATAAAAAGGCACTGGTTGAGCGTGATAGTGAATTGGCAAAAATTATTGGGCAAGCTCATCAGGGAACGCGGGGTTTTGTCGGTAAATTGATTGGCAAAGCGTCTGCCAATATGTATAGCTATTTGGCTTTGATTCAAAGTGACCCGACAGTGCAGATTGTGAATGATGCACAAGCCGATTACACGCGGCATTTTATTCAAGGTGATCCCGATTTAGCGGATATTCCTGTTCTGGCCGCTGCGGCACCATTCAAAGTTGGCGGGCGTAAAAATGCACCCGCAGAGTTTGTTGAAGTTGAAAAAGGTGATTTAACCTTTCGTAACGCAGCAGATTTGTATCTCTATTCCAATACACTGGCTGTTGTGAAGGTCACCGGTGCTGATGTGATTGAATGGTTGGAGTGTTCGGCCGGCATGTATAACCAGATTGATCCAAATTCAACTCAGCCGCAGTATCTGTTGAATTGGAGCGGCTTCCGTACTTATAACTTCGACATGATAAGTGGCGTGAATTATAAGATTGATCTGACTCAACCTGCTAAATACGACGTTGATTGCCAGATCATCCATCAAGGGGCGAATCGTATCAAAGAGCTGACTTACCAAGGTAAACCGATCGATCCTCACGCTAAATTTCTCATTGCTACCAATAACTACCGCGCCTATGGTGGTAAATTTGCCGGCACAGGCGAAGATTACATTGCATTCGCTTCACCGGATGAGAACCGCGCTATTTTGGCTGCTTACATTGCTAAAATGTCTAAACAGAAAGGGATAGTAGCGACCAAAGCAGAGAATAATTGGTCGATTATGCCAATCAAAACTGACAAGAAATTGGATATCCGTTTCGAAACGTCTCCAAGTGAGAAAGCGGCGAGATTCATCAAAACATTTTCTCAATATCCTGTGAAATATTTGGAAAATGATGAGATCGGTTTTGCTGTGTATCAAATTGATCTGACTGAAAAAAATAATTTTAATAGTCGCCTGCCTTAATTTTGGCAGGTTTTTGTTTGTTTACCATCAACAGGGAAATAATTTCCCATAAAGGAATTAAGATGCGTTTTTTTAATTTATTATCAGCAATATTCGTTTTACTGATTGTGGGCTGTGTGAAGCAACCAGAAGTGACTGACTCGTTGGAGTCTCGATCAACATTGGAAGAGGGGGTGTCTTGTATCTTACCTGCTACTCCGCCGAAAGATTATGATTATGTTGCTAAAGGTGACCGTTATGGTCAGAATGCAACCGCATCGACAGATTACTTCAAACTGGCTATTAGTTATTCTCCAGCATTTTGTAAGAGCAAAGCAAAGAATATTGAGCGCCTGAAAAATAGTAACAAACTTGCTGAAGCGCAGCGTGAATATGAAAAGTTTGAATTGCAATGTTTCTCCGAAAACAAATTTAGTTGGGTAATTCACGGTTTGTGGGCGCAAACCTGTGATAGTAAATCAATGGCACAGTGCCGTGATTGGTCTGATGTCAGAAAACATCCACGTCTTTGCAAAGGGGATTTGTCACCACTGGATTATCAGGTGATTAAACCTTATCTATGCGCTTCTCCGGGGGCAGATTTGTTACAAGCTGAGTGGGAAAAACATGGTGTTTGTGCGTTTACAACGCCAGATCAATTTTTCAGTAAACAGCAAGAACTGTTTGATGGATTGGTATTGCCTAATGATCGTCCATCTAATAAACAGTTAATTAAGTTCCTCCAGAAAAATAACCCATCATTGAAGGGAAAAACCATTCAGATCAATCGTGATGAATTTTACGTTTGTTACAGCAAAAATTTCGACGTGATTGATTGTCCAAAGCGTGAGTTGTGATGGTTCTCCTTTCTATAAAGGAAAATCACAGTGATGTGCCTGACCTGCGGTAACGTGGGTCAGGTTTGCCTTCTCTTAATCGTCGATATATCCCTTTCAGGGGATATTTTGTATTTATCCGTTATAGGGATAATTATGAAGATCACATCACCAGAGATACTCGCACTCGCAATGAGGGAGACCCGCAAAAAAATAGTACTAAGTTTCCACATAGCTTAAGGTTAATTCTCACTAACCCCGATTAATTTCTTTAAATTTCTGGATAGTGTGTTTGATGGCTTGTTCTGTTGGCAAACGCTCCATTGAACTGGCACCATAGAACCCATGACAATTGGGACAATGAGCCATAATATAGGCGACATCTTCCGGTTCCAAAATTGGGCCGCCGTGACATAACGTAATAATGTCATTTCGGATAGTTTTAGCTGCCGAAGCACAAGCGTTAATGATTGGTATACAAGATTTCAGATCATATGATGTATTAGCACTAATATCACCGCCAGTGGTTAGCCCCAGATGTACAACAATGATATCAGCACCTGCTTGTGCCATAGCCTCAGCCTCTTTTGCATTGAAAACATAAGGAGTGGTAATCATTCCTTTTTTATGTGCCAGGCGGATTAGCTCTACCTCCAATGCATAACCCATGCCTGTTTCTTCCAGATTTTTTCTGAACTTTCCATCAATAAGCCCTACTGTTGGGAAGTTTTGAATACCAGCAAAATCTTGTGCCTTCAATTCATCCAGGAAAAGAGATAAATTACAGAATGGATCAGTACCGCAGACACCCGCTAATACAGGTGTTTCCTTAACTATCGGCAATATTTCATTACCCATTTCTCTGACAATTTCATTTGCATTACCGTATGGCATTAATCCGGCCAATGATCCTCTGCCAGCCATTCTGAAGCGTCCAGAATTATATACGATAATGAGGTCTGCCCCGCCTGCTTCCTCGCAACGCGCTGAAAGCCCCGTGCCTGCACCCGCTCCAATAATAGTTTCGTTACGTTCGACTTTTTGTTTTATAGCTTCAATAATCTGATTATATTTTTTCTTCATGAGAAATTCCTTGGTGTTCTGTAATTTCCTTGAATTGCTGTATTACCAGAGCACAAAATTGTGGTGAATTGATGTGAAAAGGTGTTTTTATAACTTTTCGCAATTCTGTTTGTTTTATTGTTTTTTTTAGTCCATGACAGAAAGCCTGTGTTGATGCAGGTAAATAAAAAGGTTGTTCAGGGCAATCTAGAGTAGAGAATCCGCCTTCCGGAATAATAAATCGAATAGGTCCATTACACTTATTAAGTTTGTTCCCTATCCAGATACCAAGCTGATAGTTTTCTTCGGGTGTGGTTCGCATTAATGTCACCTGAGAATTATGCTCGACAAATAGCCTATTGCTGTAGCGTTCTGGAACCGTGTCCTTTGCACCAAAGTTAACCATGTCCAAAGCGCCAGCACTGCCAATCCACGGAATGCTTTTTTTTGCAATGACGTCTAAGCGTGTGTCAGGGCAACCCAAAACACCCCCAAATAATAGATCAGCAATTTCTGTTAATGTAATATCCAAAACACAAACCAATTCGCCGTCTTTAGCCAATTTCTCCATGCTTGTTCCACCATTGCCGGTAGCATGAAAAGCCAGGCAATCGTATTGAGTATTTAACGCGGCAGTGAGCTGATTAATGCACGGAGTCGTCATACCAAACATCGTCAACCCTAAAGCGGGTTTATGAATATCAGCCAATGGCATAAAATAATTGACAGAGCCCGCCATCATATTTGCAGCATTAGACAATACTGCACGAGAAATACGGTTGAGTCCGTTGAGATCGGTTACCGTATAAAGCATGGCAATATCGCTGGCCTTAACATAGGCCGAGACATTCCCTGACGCCATCTTCATGTCAGTACAGTAAGACCGTCCGAAAAAAGCCGTGAGCATCGGGTCCATACCGGAGCAAATTGTGCCGATTGCCGGGAAAAAGAAAAGTGTACTCAGGCGAAAAAGGGCAGAAAAATTAAACGTTACCCGGAAGATGACGCGCGAGATAAACTGTGTTTACGGATGGACAAACCGGAGTCAAAGTGGAATTTACCTTGTACGCCATAGCGTATAACTTATCAAGGGCAGTTGCTCTGATATTATGGCTTATTTTTAGCCTGCCATGGGTTGTCAGTCCCAATAACAGGCAATAAATCTCTGTGGGTTTATTTTTAATGCTGGCCTTTTGCGACACCCTCCGATGAGCCTGTCTCTTGATCTATGAAATATGATCAAGAGACAGTGCCTGCGGGGGTTTTACTTTTTTTGCGTGTGTAAAAAATATCTTGGCTAATTTTATCAGGGTGAATACTATGTAAAAATGTAAAGAAAGGAGTCTTTCATGGAGCTGTTTACGCGCAGAATTAAAGCTGTGTACACCTGGCAGAATTACTACTGTATTGATGTCAAATCACGTTTTTTGCAGAGTGAGCTACTTTAAACTCATGAAGTACATTCTTTGGGTGATTTTATGCAGAAACCATTAGCTAATGAGTTCAACATCAAGGTTGCACCTATTTTCCGCCGACCAAAAACTAAAAGATGCCCATTTTTTTAACTGGGCATTATAGTTTAGCATCTTAGAGTCAACCTATTTGCGCTATAATTTTGTTTGAGATCTCTTCCACCTCATACAATTTGTGGATCGCGATATCCCGGATTAATGTTGGCTTAAGCGGGATGATAATGTCGTGAATTGGGTTGTGCAACCATAGAGCCACGAAATGACACCAAGGTAAATTAAGTTGCCGCACTTCATAGCCTTGCTGTTGAACCCTACTATCCATTTCCGCTGCAAGGAGTGCCTCAACTGTCGAGATGGGTATCGGGCCATCAAGGGTCATCGAAGAGACGATGAGATTTGCATCGTGCATGTTCAAATGGAGGTCGGACACGGCAGAGCTGCCTGACAACAATAGATACCTCCAACCTGTAGCGTGGGCAGCTTTGGTCAAAGATTTCGTTTTTTCAAATTCATTGTGATCGACATAGTACATTTTAATCGGGTTCGACGATGAGACGTCGTTGGTATTTATTTTATTGTTTTTGTCAGCTTCGCTAAGCGAGCCTCCATCTATAATACCTTGCAAAAAAGAAACGATAACACTGTCCGCTCCGCTTGGATCGTTCACAAAGGAAATAGTCATTTACGTGCCTCATGTATTGTTGGTTGTTTTGTTGGTTGTTTAGTAAAGCAGGTTTGCCTCCAGTCAGCTTCTGAATCTCCATAGTAATATAACGGGAATATATGGGCATTCTCGAGCGTTTTCGTATTGTCCCACGGATTGCAAACCTCCCAAACTGGATATGGATTTGTCGATGATTGTGGCACCAGATCGAATCCGCCTGATATCACTACTGCATGACCCCCAGTATCACCCAAGGCGGGAATTTTCTTTGAGAAAATAACGGCAACGACAAATGGACTATTATTAGCTAGTTCTTGTGCACAACGGTTAAAATCAGCTCTTCCTTTTATTTCTTCCTTAAGCGCCCCTATCACCTCCAAGGACGTGTTTGGCATTCCCTCCTTATTGCAATTATCACCACCTGGAAAATGGTTGTAGGGAGCTACACAAGATCCAGGGTTAAGCTGTCGGGCACCAGAATAAATCGGCTCTTGTAGGTAACGATACGGTTTCCGCGCATAATAACTGCCTATACTTGCAGCCACAGCGATCCAGCACCAAAACGTTTGCTCCTGCCTTTGCGCGTACCCTTTACGCCAGAAATCCGTGACATAGGGTTGTTTGTCGGCTTCTATGCTACGTTTGGAGGCAGAAAGCGCCACTTTCTTTAAAGAGAGGCATCTCGGTAGAATGCCATTTTGAATATCAATCATGTTGTCCTCACTTGTTGAAAATGCGACTCCAGTTTTAGAATTTTAGATTACGAATCATATTGGATTTTATGTTCGTAAATTATAAAAATCACATATAAAAAAAGACGCTATATTAACATATTGTGGTAGCATAGTTAATTTGGCTCTCGGATTAATAGTTATTTGTTTTGTATAAATATGGGGTTGTGAAGAGACATATTTAAATGTAAATTGCTTTGTATTAACTTTAAATGCATACACTATGTACAAACTTTAATAGGAATCATTTGGATGATTTACTCCACACTTTATTTATGTTCTCCGAACATAAGCTCTAATGAAATAATTAGTAATTTGTTGACATGGCTCTGATGAAGTTTATATTTTGTATAAAAATAAAATAAATCTTATATTGTGTATGACAAGTAAAAAATTCGATGGTTTCTTGATTTTTCTTAAACACACTATATATAACGATATGTGAATTTTATCTTATAAATATCTAAAAAGGAGTATGTTATGTATTACAGGTTAATTAACGAAGAAACAGGTTTATATCTCGGAGTTCGAGAGTCTAGTTCAAATCGTATAGTTAGAGGGTTTAGTCTTGATGAAGTATCTCAGGAGAGAAATAATATTCATGTGGTATGGGCTATATCACACCGGTTTGACGGAGCTCAGATAGGGGCACTAGACGCGTTAATCCGTGGGCAATTTTTTAGGTTGGCAAACGGTTATGAAAAGATAGTAGTAGATGGCCGTATTTATGATGCCTTGACTGTGGATAGTCCTGATGGTAATACCCTGAAATTTACAGTTAGCGAACATCATAATGGCCTTTACACTATACAGCCAGCGAATGACCGTAATGCCTATTTGAGTATACCACCAAAACAAGTGGCCTACCATCCAAGCGTAATTTGCGGGCATAAACTCTCTTATTGGAAGCTAGAACTAAACACCTAATTAACTGTTCTGAATAGTAGATCAATGAACTCAGTCCAAATTTAGTGATCTGATCGATGGCTAAACATCACAAATCACTAACAGGACTGAGTCATGTCTATCATAGCTCCGATACCCCGCGACGAAAGACGCAGAATGCAAAAAGAAATCCAACGCATATCAGATAAAGGTTACGCACGGAGACTTATTGCTATCTTACTGCTTCATAAAGGAAAAATGGTTATAGAAACCCGTGATATTACCGGGGCGGAGCGTTCTTCTATTGGGCGAGGGGTGAATTGGTTTACCGAAGGCGATATCGATCTCAAGCCGAAAATTGGCGCAGATTGGACACTTAAAGGGCAGCAGAAAAAAGTGGTCACGCCCGGAAACAACTGTAAGCATTATCTGACGGGAGCGCTTCATGCCGGAATAGATAAAGTGCTTTATGTTTCAGGCAGTAAGAAGAACACTGAGTTGTTTATTGCGATGCTGGAAAAGCTGAAACAGCATTACCAAAGAGCCAAAAATATCACGTTGATACGGGATAACTACATTATCCATAAAAGCCGTAAGACAGAGGCTTGGTTGAAAAATAACCCGAAGTTCAGATTGTTATTCCAACCCATTTATTCGCCATGGGTGAATCTGATTGAGAAACCTTGGTACGCCCTGCATGAAACGATAACACGTAACCACCGATTCCAATATATGTGGGAACTCCTCAGGAAAATTAAGCATTTTATGCACAACGTATCCCCCTTTCCTGGAGGTAGTCATGGTATGGCAAATATATAGCACAATTAGGATCAATTATTTAGCCTATTTCATAACTTCTATCCTTTCAAAGGATTCTAATAAGTAGATAGAAAAGATCCCAATGAAAGGAGCTTTTATATACTGACACTTACTAATAATAATGAAGTTTGTACGTAGTGTATGTATTTTAAGTTAATACAAAGCAATTTACATTTAAATATGCCTCTTCGCAACCCCATGTTTATACAAAAATAGCTACTAATCCGATGTTAAAATTAACTATGACGGCATAATATGTTAATTGTGGCTGTTTTTTTATATATGTTTTTTATAATTTACGAGCTTAAAATCTAATGTGATTGGTGATCTGAAATTCTAAAACTGGAGTCGCATTTTCAACAAGTGAGGACAACATGATTGATATTCAAAATGGCAATTTACCGAGATGCCTCTCTTTAAAGAGAGTGGCGCTTTTTGCCTCCAAACGTAGCATAGAAGCCGACAAACAACCCTATGTCACGGATTTCTGGCGTAAAGGGTATGCGCAGAGACCGTATCGTTACCTACAAGAGCCGATTTATTCTGAAGTCCGACAGCTTAACCCTGGATCTTGTGTAGCTCCCTACAACCATTTTCCAGGTGGTGATAATTGCAATAAGGAGGGAATGCCAGACAAGTCCTTAGGGGCAATAGGGGCGCTTGAGAAAGCAATAGAAGGAAAAGCTAATGCGAGTCTTTGTATAGGAGAACTGTTTAATAGTCGGCCATTTGTCGTTGCCGTTTTTTTCTCAAAGAAAGTTCCCGCCTTGGGTGATACTGGGGGTCACGTAGTGGTGATATCGGCCGGATTTAATATGAAGGAGTCACAACCACCGTCACATCCAGTTTGGGAAGTGTGTAACCCGTGGGACAATACGAGATCTTTGGAGAATTACGAGATATTCCCGTTATATTACTATGGAGATCCAAAAGCTCGCTGGGCGCAAACCTGCTTTACTAAACAACCAACAAAACCACCAACAATACATGAGGCACGCAAATGACTATTTCCGTTGTGAGCGCTCTAAGCGGAGGAGAGCATAAATCTATGGTCACCCCGTTTTTGCAACACTGATTTTGATTAATGGTAGGCTTGTTTAAATCTATCCGGCGTCTCTATGGACAAGAATGCCCGCACCTCAATGAGTTCTGCACCTGATGAACTTCAATGAGCCATTTTTATGCTTAGGTTTTTCATCAGGTCGTTCATGTCATCAATAATCAGTCTTCGCAAAACCCGATGGGTAACTGCTTAAATTAACGATAGCGTCCCTGCTCAAGCAGGGCAATTACCGTTACCTTTCGAACACAGTTTGTCGTGTCGTGATAGCCCAAGCTATCCGGGCCAATTTGTTTGCCAGCGCACAAGCCACTACACAAGCGTGTTTTCTGACCAGTTCGCTTTAACCCAGCTGGCCAGACGTCCCGATTGATGGTCGATGCGCTGGATAAAAACTCGGGCACACTGAACCAACAACCGTCACAGATTTTTATCGCCACGTTTACATTCCCAGTAGCGTATTTTTTTCCGCCGGTATTGTATTGACGAGGGACCAGACCAGTCGATGCAGCAAAGTCCCGGCTGCGAGCATACTGTTTGCTATCGCCTAACTGAGAAGATAAAACGCTAGCAGTTATTGGACCAACGTCAGGAATTGTCAGAAGCTGTTGTCCTGCCTCATTACGGTTTAACGCCTGTTCCAGCGCGGCTTCAAGTTCATTAATCTGTTCAACCAGATAGCGATAATGAGCATGCAGCCGCATCAGTAGCTGCACCAAGTAGGGAGGATTTCAGGACACATCAAAAGTCTGGTTACTCACAGATACCGAGAATAACCCTATGCGAATCTGACAGAAGTGTCAAAATGCGTTGACAAAATCTACGTCGGGCGTAATATTAGCCCTAACAACGCTCGCAATGTTCCCTAGGGGATGTTCGTGGGCTTTTTTTTTGCCTCTTTTTCTTCTTCAGGGATGACTGCTAATCATGCCTTATACCCTCTATCCAAAGCCGTATCGTTCACCAGGGGATCTTGTTGCCGATTTACAGGCTAAGCATCTTCAGTTTCAGAATACTGCTGATGCAGAACAAATTCTTAGTCAGATAAGCTATCACCACTTCAAAATTTACCTGCATCCGTTCCTCGATTCGGCCAGCCCCGGCGGCAAGCATTACCGTCCGACAGCGTTCTTTGAGCATGGCGTTCAGATTTACCGGTTTGATGAGGAACTCCGCGCTTACCTTTTTAAGGTCATCGCCAGACTGGAAGTTAAATTACGCAGCCGTCTCGATCACACACTCGCCGCGCACAGTAATAATCTGTTCTGGTATCTTGATAATACATTCTTTTTAACCACGAACGGTACGCAAAAACTTGATGCTATTCGCAGCCGGATAGCTTCAGAATTCCTTAACAGCAAAGAAGCCTACGCCCATAATTATAAAGCTAAGTATTTCAACGAGACGCACGACAATTTCAAACAGCTTCCCCCATTCTGGATCGCCAGTGAGTTTCTGACAATTGGTGCGCTTCAGAAGATCTATTCAGTCATCAATAACCACTATTTTTATAATCTGCCTGGTACGGCCAGTAACACACTGCAAAGATTAGCGGCTGAATTTGGTGCGCGAAAATTTTCAACTCTGTCTAATTGGGTTACCGTGCTACGTGATGTTCGCAACAAGTGTGCCCATCATAGCCGCCTTTGGAACGTCAATCTGCCTGCGCCAAAAGATATTATGCATCTTCTAACGGTTGTGCCGCTACAGACGAATCGCCTTTATAATGCTCTGGTAGTCATGAATCAGATGATCAAAACGCTCGGTATTACCAGCCTGGACTTTTTTGACACGATTGATGATCTGACACAGCAATACCCGGCGATTCAACCTTACCTGCGTAGCGCTGGGTTTGCTCATAACTGGCGGGCAGATCCGTTCTGGCATTAACGTTTAACTCTGACAAATTGACTCATCTGGTGTACTGACTTCGATCGGTGCGTTTTTTTTGATTTTGCAAAAAGAGTTTTGCATTGAGCGTAGTCCCGGATCCCCGCACAGTAAGCCGCATTTAAGATCACCTGCATGGGAATGCTCATGAAAAACCCTGTTTTTTCTCACTCAGTTGGCTGTCCGTCATGGTATTGGCTGGTGTGCCGGACAAACTCAGGAGACTACCGCATCCGGTGTAAGTTTTCACTGTTCTCATCAGGCACGTCCCGCCGTATCCGATATCTATTCTCTGACACCAGAAGTTACGCGCTATGAGCGCTATACCTTGGTGAGTGTAGGCAGCCAGTCTGCGCAGCGTGAACCACTCAATCAAATCATCAATATCACTATGCCAGTACCATTGGTACAACGCATTGGTGATGGATTGCGCTATCTGCTATTTGGAACCGGTTATTCGTTGTGTGATACCGCCGCAACCCATTTCGTTAAATTGATAGGCAGGCCATTACCGGCTATTCAACGCAAAATTGGGCCGATACGGCTCAATGAGGCGTTACAGATTGTTGCCGGGTCTGCATGGCGTATCCGGGTAGATGAGGTGAATCGTGAAGTGTGTTTTGTTTTACGTGATGAATATTGTCAATTTTCTGAGACAACGGTTGGTCGGATAACACCACCCAAAATGCGGGTACCGTTGCAGAGATCTTCTTCACAGGCGTTATCGGCACTTTCATTATCCAACAGAACATCAACCACTCCGTTACCGGTGAAGCAGCCGATGGCTGAAAGACAAAAAATAGAAATTCTTCAATCTCCTGTGACAGGAGGAAAACCTACTGCCATTTCTTCTGTATTGCCCACTCAGCCCGTTAAATCCTTACTCAGCGGCAGTACACCCGTGGCAACGGTACCGATAGGCAACATCTGGCGTGCGGAAACAGGAACTACTTTGCGTGGAACGTTGGAGCGGTGGGCTAATACAACGGATTGCCCGGTAGGAGGACATTGGGTAGTGGTGTGGTCGTCACCGACGGATTACCGCATTGATGCGCCGCTGACGTTTAAAGGCAACTTTGAGTCCTTGTTGGTACAAGTGTTTGATCTTTACCGACAGGCTGAGAAGCCGTTGTTTGCCGAAGTCAGTCGCCTTCAGTGCCTGATTTCAGTCAGTGATAAACCCGTGACCCGGTAAGCCGTAATGGGGTACGTCATTAGTGCGTTTGCCTTGGTTTTTTTGCTGATTGCAGGTGGCATACAGCTGCGACAGGCAGAACAACTGCACGTCGATCATGACAACACAACAGCTCGGATACTGGCAGATCAAATGTTGCTATTAGCCAGTGCCATTAATCACTGGCGTGGCGGCTATGCATCTAAAAATGGCACGGTGGATCTCCGTAAGCTCATTCTGCCTTTTCAGCCTGATGCCCGTATCCGGCATGTTATCAGCCAAGATCGGCTCTGGGTGTGGATGCCGGAAATACCCGGTCTTGTAACCGCTCTGCGCGAACGCACTAAGGGGTCAATGTTGATTGGTGAAGTCCGGCAGGGACGGTTGTATGGCTTATCTGGTCAAGAGATAGGACTCACTCTCCCTGACGGGATTAGCGATGGTGATGTGGTGTATTTCAACTGAAAAAGCGAACAGGATTTGATGAAAAATAAATGGTGTTCACTCAGGCTTTGTACTTGCCTTGTTCCATTAGCGGCGGTAACAGGCATGGCGCTGATGTCCGGTTGTACCTTGTGGGCAGTGGATAATATGGCGCGTGAGGCCAGTATGCAAAGTCGAGTAGCACAACAGTATTTGCGTCAACAGCATAGCCTGAAACAGCCAGTAGTAACCTGGGTAGATAAACCCTGGGTGAATTTGAAACCGGTAGTTCAGCCTGTCGCATCGGTAAAGTTACCGTCCTGTCAGATAACGATTAACAGTAAAGTTGGGCTGACATTACCTGAACTGGGACAACGTATTACCCAACTTTGTGGTATTCGGGTCACGGTAGCGCCCGATGTTTTATCACGAGTATCAACCACTGCCGGTGGGTTGACGCGCCAGATGAATAGGGCATTACCGACAGCTGATGATAAGGGACGTATGCCATTGGATTGGCTGGATGATCGCGATATACACTCAATTGATGCTGATGAGCGTCGAGAGCCAGAAGGACTCACGGGTCTCAATTGGCAAGGGGAGCTAACGGGGCTTTTAGACAATATTGCCAGCCGGTTAGGGATTGCATGGAAGATGGATAACAGGGCCGTCGTGTTTTATCGATTCGAAACCCGGACATTTCAGTTGAATGTTCTCAACACCCGTACCAGTAGTAATGCCAGTGTTGCCTCAGGTTCAACCAGTAGTATGGGGACATCAGGGGGCAGTGGTAATGTCAACAATTCTGTCTCTGGGGAGGCCAGCTCTTCACAGAAAACGACGGTTGATCTGAACAGTGATTTATACGAAGACATCCGTAAGACAGTCGAAAATATGTTGACGCCCGAACGGGGTCGGTTCTGGTTGTCAAGCTCCAGTGGAACGCTGATGGTAACAGACACGCCGGCGGTGCTCGATTCGGTATCCCGTTATGTGGAAGAACAAAATACTGTTCTCAACCGTCAGGTTTTGTTGAATGTTCAGGTGCTGAGTGTCAGCACTACCCGTAAAGAGCAAATGGGGTTGGACTGGGGATTAGTTTATAACTCATTGCATAATTTGGGGGCTACGTTATCTGGCAGTTTTAGCGGTATGGGCAGTGGGGCAACGTCTGCGGGTGTCAGTATTTTGGAAAATGCCACAGGGAAAGCGGCAAAACTCTCCGGTTCCAGCCTGCTGATAAAGGCGTTGAGCGAGCAAGGTAATGTCAGTGTGGTGACCTCTCAAGGAAGTGCGACCACTAATTTGACCCCCATTCCGATACAGATGGCTGATCAGACGGTGTATGTGGCTCAAAGCAGTACAACGACGGCTACGGATGTGGGAGCCACCACAGCTCTGATGCCCGGGATGATTACTACCGGGTTTAATATGACTTTGTTGCCGTTGATACAGCGTAATGGGGATGTTCAGTTACAAGTGGCTTTTAACCTGTCTGATCCGCCGACTATCCGTTCATTCACATCTAAAGAAGGCAATTCTTATATCGAGATGCCGTATACCCGGTTACGTTCACTGAGTCAGAAAGTGAATCTACGTGCCGGGCAGGCGCTGGTACTCACCGGATTTGAACAGGCTGATACTCGGGTGACTAAGGCGGGAACCTTTACACCGGGTAATTTCCTGCTTGGGGGAGGCCAGTCCGGAGAGAATCAGCGCAGCACGTTGGTTATTTTGATCACCCCCGTATTACTGGATTGAGGAATGAAAGGCTGCATGAATCAATGAACAGCATCGATTTAGAAATACCCGGTGAGATACCCGAAGTCACGGTTGTAAAGGCCGAGCGCCATTGTTGGATCGGTGGCCTGCGTTGGTCACCGTACATGAAGGTGAAACGGGGACCCCGCAGAAGGCAACGTGTTCGTCCGGTAGCCAGTCGATCTCAATACGCCGATGTACATCGGGTCGTGGGCAATCGTTCGGGGAGACGTCAGCAGACTACACGCATGATGGGAACGGGAATAATCAGGAAATTGTATTGCCGTCACACACCGTATTCTTTAGCCATCGCTTTTTTATCGCATTCCGGCCCAAACGGGTACGGGATTTACGATTTGGGCGAGGGGCAATGGTTATTTTTGGCGACGCAGAATGGTTTGCCGTCCGTAATGGCCGATATTGTTGGAACTCGCGAGAGTGTCAATGCAGCACTGTCCCGTTTTTTAACTTTTAACCCGGCTCCAGATAAAAGCTGGCGGGTAGTATCTGACCCTGATAATCCGGCGCACTGGCGCTCAATAACTTCTGCTTTGTCTGCTCATCAGTATCGGATGTGTCGCCTGCAACGGCGGTGGCGGACACCATTATTGTTGATGGCCGTATTTATCATGTTGTTGATTGTCGTATGGGGGTTATTGCAGTCAGGAAAATCTCCCGATGAGAGATTACCGATGACTGAAACCGTTCAAGTCAGGGCATCACGATTGTTTGAAGAAACGCCAAAACCGGTTGACTTACCTCATCCGTGGGCCGATAAGCCGTTGTTACCCGCGTTTTTGGCACGTTGTGTCATGACCAGTCGGACGATCCCGGTGTTATTGGCGGGTTGGCGCTTGACGGCAGGTTCATGCCAAAAAGATGGCGTCCGCCTTCACTACGAGATTATGCCTGGCGGTACAGCAGCGCATTTTGTTCAGCGTGTACAGAGTGTATTTAAGCAGTCACCGGTTTTTGACCTGGTTCAGGGCGCAAAAGAAGGCCGGGTATTCCTGCCGTGGAAACCTTTGCCGGTTCGCAATGAAGCGGTGCCTGCTGTTTCAGTACAGTTGATGAAGATGGTGTCGAATTTCCAGCAATGGCAGATCCCTCTGACGTTAAATGAACTGACTCCCGCATCGGCATTACCGGGAGACGGGCAATCTATACCTTCCCAGGATTGGCGAGAATACCTGTTCAGCTTCAGTAGTCGGGTGATGCCAGCATGGCTATTTGCTGAACTGGATGATACAGGGCTGCGACTGAACAGCCTCACGTTTACCCTGACCTC